>JBEVMI010000466.1:0-8570 GCA_040508685.1 Spongiibacteraceae bacterium | reverse complement strand
ACTCCAGCGTCGTGGTGAGGTCGCTGAGGGGGCGGCCGATGTCGCTCTCCCGGAGATTGATCACCTTTGACGCCCGATCGGTATAACGTCTGACATTCAGCTCCTGATCGAGGAACAGTATCGCGATATCGGTGCTGTTGAGCAGATTCTTCAAATCGCTCTGGGCGAGCGCGAGATCGTCCAGGCGGGTCTGCATCTCGGCGTTGATGGTCTGCAATTCCTCGTTCATCGATTGCATTTCTTCTTTCGATGTCGTCAGTTCTTCATTGGTTGATTGCAGTTCTTCATTCGTGGATTGCAACTCCTCGTTGGCCGACTGCAACTCCTCCCGGGAGGCGCGTGCCGCTTCACGCAGCGCGTAGATTTCATCGCGGCATTGTTGCAGTTCGAGCTCGTGCGACGCCTCCTGTGCGCTTAGGGTCTTGCGGCGGCGGCCCGCCGGTGTCGTGGGCATGTCGCGAAATACGATCATCGTCATGTCTTGCAGCGCCCCGGGGTCACGCAATGCCTGCACCGTGACATCGACATTTTGCACGCCGCCCGGCACCTGTACGTGTAAGCCGCGCAGCTGCAGCGGCGTGTTTGACGTGGCGGCTTCTTTAAGCGCATTGGCGATCGGTCCGCGCAGGCCGTCGCGCACCATGGCGTGAAAATTCCAGTTGGCCTTGCCCGCTGCCGGCTCCAGATATTTGCCGGTGCGACCGCTGATATACACGATGTCGCCGCTACTATTGACCACCACAGCCGGCGGCGCATGCACCTGCAGCAGGACGTGGTCAGCCGCCTTCTGCAGGTTTTCGGCGGTTTCCGAGGGCGCAGTAGGTGGGGGCATCGGAAGCTCCTTGTATGTGCTGGGGGGTGAAGAAAACGATTGCATGAGGAAGTTCGGGCTGGTGCCGGGGGTGTCGTCCTGACGTGCATATAACCGCAGTTTCATCTCGATCGGTGTGAACAGCCGGCTGAATTGCCCCACCGTCTCCGAGCTTCCCAGCAGCAGCACGCCGCCCGGGCGCAGGCTGTAGTGAAACAGCGGCAACAACCGGCGTTGCAGCGTCGCATCGAAGTAGATCATCAGGTTGCGGCAGGAGAGCAGGTCGATTTTGGTAAAAGGCGGGTCGAGCACAATGTCCTGTTCCGCAAACAGCACGGTGTCGCGGAGCGTCTTGTTGATCAGGTAGTACCCGTCATGCACCGTAAAAAAGGCAGCCAGTCTTGTTGCGGAAACATCTGCACTGATGGTGGTGGGATATTGTCCGCGGCGCGCCGCAGCAATGGCGTCCGGGTTCAGATCCGAGGCAAAAATCTGTAGCGTGTGGTTGCGGAATTGCGGCAGCCGCTGCACGGTTTCGGCGAATACGATGGCCAGAGAATAAGCCTCCTCGCCGGTCGAACAGCCGACCACCCACGCTCGCAATTTCGGCTCCTGTGCCCGCCGCGCCAGCAGCTCGGGCAGAGTGGTCTCTGCCAGTTGCTGCCAGACCGGGCCGTCGCGAAAGAAGCTGGTCACGCCGATCAGCAATTCCTTGAACAGCAGATCGATTTCCTGGGGGTTGTGCTGCAGGAACTCTGCGTACGCCGCGATCGTGGCGTACCCGTGAATGGCCATGCGCCGCTCGATCCGACGGTACAAGGTGCTGGATTTGTAGCGCGAAAAGTCGTGCCGGGTGCGCTGCTGCAGCAGCTCGAAAATGTTTTGCAGGTGATCGCCCGGCGCCAGCCCGGTATTGCTGGTTGCCTCCTTTCGCTGAGCAGTGGCCGCCGACAGGGTGGACGCGGGGATCTCGGATACCACGCTATTGGGTTGCCGCGCGGTGTAGGCAAGAATGCGGGCGGGCATGGCGGCGGGCGGCGCGACGATGTCGGCGCAGCCCGCGGCAATCGCGCTCTTGGGCATGGCGTCGAACTGCGCCGAGTCGGGCTGTTGCACCAGCGTCAGGCCACCGGATGCCTTTACTGCCCGCAAACCGAGGGTGCCGTCTGACCCCATGCCGGAAAGCACGATCGCGATGGCGAGCTCGCGCTGATCGCGCGCCAGCGATGAAAACAGGATGTTGATCGGCAGTCGCATACCGCGCGGCTCGGCGGGTGCATCCAACTGCAACTGGCCATCGACCACGCTGAGTTCGGTGTTGGGCGGAATCACATACACACAGTCGGCTTCGACACGCTGCATGGCTTCGGCCTGCCGCACCCGCATCGTCGTAACCCGTTGCAACAGCTCGGCCAGCAGCGCCTTTTGAGTGGGGTCGAGATGCTGTACCACGATGTAGGCAAGGCCGCTGTGGGAGGGGGTCTGCGCAAAGAATTCCTCCAGCGCCGACAGGCCTCCCGCCGATGCGCCGATACCGACAATGCGGGTTTTAGTCGACGATTGGGCGGGGGCGAGGCCGGATTGATTCGCGACCGGATCGTGCGGGGGGGGTGCTGCCGTGGGCATCTGAGCAGTCAAACCGTATCCAGAAATACCACGAATAAAGATTGGTCATCGGGGGCGCTAATTGCCGCTACCTGCAGCGGGCGCAAGCGATTTTCGTCAGCCTCGGCGTACACCACGCAGGTTTCCCGGGAACCACCATCGCGTCGCCGTTGCAGTAAATCCAGCAACAGCGGCCGGCTGGTCGCGGTCAGGCAGGCGTCGATACGCAGGCCGCATACGGCGTCCCGTTCGACACCCAACAATTGGGCGCCGGCAATATTGGCCTCGATGATTTTGTCGTTCGCGTCGACACTGAAATAGCCGACGGGCGCAAACGCATAGAGCCGCGCATAACGCTCAAGGTCGTCGTTGAGCTCTTGCCGGCTCCGCTCCATCTCTTCGCGTTGCAGATCCAGCTCAACCTGGTGGACCTGCAATTCGTGCAGCAATTTGAGTGCATCGCTGGCGCTGGCGGGCGTACTGGCCAGTTTGTGCAGCATGGCCAGCGCTTCAGCGCCTGGGGTTCCCTCATAGATTGGCGCGGTGCCACCTTTCAGGCGCCCTTCTGCATTCTCGCGCAACTGCACATGGTTTTGGGGGGCGGCGGGCTTGGGCATTTAGGCTCCGATGATCTTGCTGAGGGTGTAAGCACTAGGTTGAGGTTTGTCCGCTGCGGGCGTAGCTGCTGTGGGGAACGTAGTGCAGGAGGCGATCGCTTTCTTTTTTAACCACCGCATAACACTCGCAACTCAGTTGCTCGAGACGAGCCCGGTCGAGTACGACAATGTGTCCGCGACGATATTCGAGCACACCCTGTTTCTGCAGTTTGCTGGCGGCGGTGGTGACGCCCTCGCGGCGCACGCCGAGCATATTGGCGATCAGCTCCTGCGTCATGATCAGCTCGTTGGAAGAGAGTCGATCCAGCGACAGCAGCAGCCAGCGGCACAACTGCTGCTCAATGGAATGATGGCGATTGCAGACCGCCGTCTGCGCCATCTGGGTGATCAGCGCCTGCGTATAACGCAGCATTAAATGCAGCATGTCACCGTGGCGATCGAACTCATCCTTGACGCGCTGACTCGACAATCGATAAGCGGAGCCGGAGCTCTGCACGACCGCGCGACTGGGCGTGGTTTCGCCACCCATGAACAGCGAAACGCCGACCAGCCCCTCGTTACCCGCCACCGCAATTTCTGCCGAGGCGCCGCTTTCCATGACATACAGCAGCGACACAATACAGTCGGTCGGAAAATAGACGTGGCGCAGCACATCCCCCGATTCACACAGCACCTTGCCCAGCGGCAGCGGCACCCGTTCGAGATGCGGGAACAGACGGGTCTGCACATCGGCTGACAGCGCCGCCAGAAGATGATTTTGCTGGGGTGTTGGTGTAATGGGCATATCGTCCGCTGATGGTTGCAGGGATAGACGCAAGTGCACGCTCCGGGTGCAGCATACTCCCAAACTGGCGCTCGCTCGCCGTGTGTGCGCTGCCGAACAGACGGCGCTCGGCGGCAGTCGGATAATTCCTCACGTTAAAAGGCGGTAGCTCCGTTCTGACGGGTCCAGTTGATTTTCCTGCGATGCTTTTATTCGGTGTAGATACCGGGGCTGCGTTTTCGTACGCCGATTCCTGCTCTCCGCGCGATCCTTTTTGTTTTTGTGCATCACATCGAGGCTGTTCATGTTCGAAAAAACCAAACTATCCAGTGTCGTCGATGAAATCGGTAAGGCGGAACGTATTACCGAAGTGCGGCGCCAGGAGGCACTGCTTAAAACGGGCGCTTTGCAAACAGCCATTCTCACCAGTGCCAATTTCTCGATTATCGCTACCGATGAAAAAGGCATTATTCAATTATTCAACGTCGGCGCCGAGCGCATGCTGGGTTATCAGGCTGCCGAAGTCGTCAACAAGATCAATCCCAGCGACATCCATGATCCGCAGGAGGTTACAGCGCGCGCGCAGGCGCTGAGCGCCGAGCTGGAGACGACGATTACACCCGGTTTCGAGGCGCTGGCTTTTAAAGCCTCGCGCGGTATCGAAGATATCTACGAGTTAACCTATATCTGCAAAGATGGCAGCCGCTTTCCCGCCATCGTATCGATTACGGCGTTGCGCGATGACTTCAACGATATTATCGGCTACCTGTTGATCGGCACCGATAACTCCGCCCGGAAACAGGTCGAGCTGGCGTTGAACAATGCCATGGCGGTTGCGGAAAAAGCCAACCTCGCGAAATCGGATTTTCTGTCGAGCATGAGTCACGAGCTGCGCACGCCGCTCAGCGCAATACTGGGTTTTGCGCAGCTCATCGAATCCGGATCGCCAGCACCGACGGCGTCGCAGTCGCGCAGCGTCGATCAAATTCTCAAGGCGGGTTGGTATCTGCTGGACTTGATCAATGAAATTCTCGATCTTGCACTCATCGAGTCCGGCAAGCTGTCGCTGTCCATGGAACCGATATCGCTGATGGACGTCATGTGCGAATGCCATACGATGATCGAGCCGCAGGCGCAAAAACGCGGTATCAGCGTGGCATTTCCGAAATTCGAGATTCCCTACCACGTTAATGCCGATCGCACGCGCGTGAAGCAGGTGCTGATCAATCTGCTGTCGAATGCGATCAAATACAATCGCACCGATGGGGCGGTGGTTGTGGATTGCATTATTAGTGGTCCCGGCCGCATTCGTATTTGCGTGGAAGACACGGGTGAAGGTTTGCCCGCCGAAAAACTCGAACAATTGTTTCAGCCATTTAATCGCCTCGGCAAAGAGGCCGGTGTCGAAGAGGGGACCGGTATCGGGCTGGTGGTGAGTCGGCGTCTGGTCGATTTGATGGGCGGTGCGATCGGTGCAGAAAGTACGGTCGGTGTCGGTAGCATGTTCTGGATCGAATTGAATTCATCCGATGCTCCACTCACGGCGCTCGGTGCTACCGAACTGGCAGAGGTCACGCAAGCGCGAGTGGAAGATGACAGGGTGCTGCATACGCTGCTTTATGTGGAGGACAACCCGGCTAATCAAATGCTGGTCGAGGATCTCATCGCGCGGCGGCCGGATATCCATCTGCTGATCGCGCAGGACGGTATTCGCGGTGTCGAGAAAGCGCGCAAATTTCTGCCGGATGCCGTCCTTATGGATATTAATTTGCCGGGCATCAGCGGTATCAAGGCGCTGCAAATTCTGCGTGCTGATCCGGCCACTGCGCACATCCCCGTGGTTGCACTCAGTGCCAACGCCATGCCCCGCGATATCGAGAAAGGGCTGGATGCCGGATTTTTTCGCTATCTCACCAAGCCGATCAAGGTCGCCGAATTCATGACGACGGTTGATTTGGCTTTGGGATTCGCGAAAAGCCAGTCGTCGAATTGCCCGTCGCCGACTGATTCGTCGCCCAATAAGTCGGCTCAACTCAATACGAGACTGCTGACATGATGATTAGTCCGTCCGAAATCCTTAACGCGCGCATCCTGATCGTCGATGATCAGGAGTCCAATGTAAGCTTGCTCGAAGAGTTGCTGCTTGAGGCCGGCTACACCACCGTGACTTCGACGATGAATCCCGTCGAGGTTTCCGCGCTGCATCGCAAGCACCATTACGATCTGATTCTGCTCGATGTGCAGATGCCGGTTTTGGACGGCTTCGGGGTGATGGAGGCGCTCAATGCCAACAATACCAGCGGTTATTTGCCTGTCATTGTGCTGACCGCCCAGCCCGCACATAAGTTGCGCGCGTTGCAGGCCGGCGCCAAAGATTTCATCAGCAAACCGTTTGATCTGATCGAAGTTAAAACGCGCATCCATAACATGCTCGAGGTGCGGCTGTTATACAAACAGATCGGGAGTTACAGCAAAGTGCTGGAAGAAGCCGTGCAGGCGCGCACGGCGCAACTGCGTGAAAGTGAAGCGCGGTTCCGCAATCTGACCGAGCTCGCTTCGGATTGGTACTGGGAACAGGACCAGCATATGAATTTCATCAGGGTATCGGGCCCGGTGCTGCAGATACTCGGCGTTCGGGACGAAAAATTCCCGACGGAATCGGATGGCGACGATAGTGCCGGTTGGAACGAGTCGGAGCGCGCGATACTGCAAACAAAAATTGCGGAGCGACAACCCTTTCTGGATTTCGTACTGAGTCGGGTCAGCGAGGATGGATCGCTGCGAAAATTCCTGGTGAGTGGCGAGCCCATATTTAACCAGGTTTGCCGCTTTACCGGTTATCGCGGCATCGGCGTTGAACTGACGGCAAATAGACCGAATCCAGGAATGGTGTAGTCGCCATGCAATCGCTTCCCGGCGTCAATCCTAAGCCTGGCCACAATCCCAATCAGAACCTGCTTCTCGCTGCGCTGCCGACCACAGAGTTCGAGCGGCTGGCGCCGCATCTCGATTTGGTAGTCATGCCACTCGGGGAATGTATGTATGAGCCCGGCGGCAAATTGCAGCACGTTTATTTTCCGACCACGGCAATCATCTCGCTGCTCTATGTGCTGGAGTCCGGCTCTTCAACTGAAATTGCGAGTGTCGGCAACGAAGGTTTGCTGGGTATTTCCCTGTTTATGGGCGGCGACTCCACACCCAGCGCTGCGGTGGTGCAGACCGCGGGTTATGGTTATCGACTGGCGGGAGAATTACTGCTGGCGGAGTTCAGTCGCGGCGGATCAATGAGCAATTTATTGTTGCGTTATACACAGGCGCTGGCGACACAGATGTTCCAGACGGCCGCGTGCAATCGCTTCCACACCATCGAACAGCAGTTGTGTCGGTGGTTGCTGGTAACGCTGGATCGCTTGCCCTCGAACGACCTGATCATGACGCATGAGCAGGTCGCCAATGCGCTCGGTGTGCGCCGTGAAGGTATTACCGAGGCCGCTGGAAAATTGCAGCGTGCGGGCAGTATCAGTTATCGCCGTGGACACATTGCCGTGCTTGAGCGCGCTGCACTGGCGGCAGGAACTTGCGAGTGTTACGCCGTCGTCAGGAAAGAATTGCAGCGCCTGCTGCCAGCTGTGCGGTACCCGAGGGCGATCTGAATTGCGCACACCTTGCAGCGACGTTGACGATATTTTTTATTCCCAGCTCAGTGCGCCGCCGGTCTGATATTCGGTTACGCGCGTTTCAAAGAAATTTTTCTCTTTGCGCAGATCCATGATTTCGCTCATCCACGGGAACGGGTTCTGTGCGCCCGGGAATTGTTCGGGCAGTCCCAGCTGGTTGAGGCGACGGTTGGCGATGAAGTGGAGATATTCTTCCATCATCGGCGAGTTCATGCCGAGCACGCCGCGCGGCATGGAGTCGCGGGCATAGGCAATTTCGATTTCGGTGCCTTCGACAATCATCTGCACGACTTCGCGCTGAAACTCCGTGGTCCACAGGTGCGAGTTTTCCAGCTTGATCTGGTTGATCATGTCGATGCCGAAATTCAGGTGCATCGATTCGTCGCGCAGGATGTACTGGAACTGCTCGGCGACGCCGGTCATCTTGTTGCGGCGGCCCATCGACAGGATTTGGGTGAAACCGCAGTAGAAGAAAATGCCTTCGGTGACAGCGTAGAAGCCGATCAGGTTGCGCAGCAATTCCTGGTCGGTTTCGAAGGTGCCGGTTTTGAAATTCGGGTTGCTGAGTGCGTGGGTGTGACTCAGGCTCCACGCCGCTTTTTTTGCGACGGAGGGCACTTCACGGTACATGTTGAACACTTCACCTTCGTCCATGCCCAGTGATTCGACACAGTATTGATAGGCGTGGGTATGGATCGCTTCCTCGAAAGCCTGACGCAATAAATACTGGCGGCATTCCGGGTTGGTGATGTGGCGATAAATGGCCAGCACGAGGTTGTTGGCAACCAGGCTGTCGGCCGTCGAAAAATAGCCGAGCGAGCGCATGACGATGCGGCGCTCATCTTCGGTGAGGCCGTCCTGCGCGCGCCAGGTGGCGACGTCGGCGGTCATGTTCACTTCCTGCGGCATCCAGTGGTTGGCGCAGCCGTCGAGATATTTCTGCCACGCCCAATCGTATTTGAACGGCACCAGCTGGTTGAGGTCGACGCGGCAATTGATCATGCGTTTATCGTCGACCTGGAGGCGCGCGGCGCCCATTTCCAGTTCTTCGAGGCCGGCGGCCACGTTAAGTTGTTCGACGGCTTCGTGTGCACGTG
>JBEVMI010000201.1:0-3240 GCA_040508685.1 Spongiibacteraceae bacterium | reverse complement strand
GCGGCGATTATAGCAATCAGCGGGCCGCGCGGGCATGTCGAAGCCGCGAATTGTTACGACTTTCGATACCGGCAAAGATGCCGAAACGAATAGGCTTTTTGCTTATTTCGATATAGAAATCAACTCGTTCTGTAATCCAGGCAAATCTGTTAAGGTACGCGCCTGCATTTTTTCACACCGATTTTGTTGCGCAAACGCCGACAACCGGGTGTGTTCTTACAGGTAAGCCCATGTACAAATACGATGATTTCGACCAGCGTTTGATCAGCGAACGCGTCGAACAATTTCGCGATCAGACCCAGCGTTATCTCGCCGGCGAAATTACCGAAGCCCAGTTCCTGCCGCTGCGTTTGCAAAACGGGCTCTACCGCCAACGCCTGGCGCCCATGCTGCGTATCGCGATCCCCTACGGCACGCTCAATACCAAACAGCTGCGCAAGCTCGCCGAAATCAGCCGCACCTATGACAAGGGGTATGGCCATTTCAGCACGCGCCAGAACCTGCAACTGAACTGGCCGAAGCTGGAGGAAGTACCCGACATTCTCGCCGAGCTCGCGTCGGTGGAAATGCACGCGATTCAAACCAGCGGCAACTGCATTCGCAATACCACGGCGGACCAGTTTTCTGGCGTCGCCGCCGATGAATTGGAAGATGCGCGCCCCTACTGCGAAATCATCCGCCAGTGGTCGACGTTCCATCCGGAATTTGCTTTCCTGCCGCGTAAATTCAAAATCGCGGTGTGCAGCGCCGAACAGGATCGCGCCGCGATTCACGTCCACGATATCGGCATCGAGATCGTCCGCAACGCCAGCGGCCCTCACGCAGGAGAAACGGGTTTCAAGATCCTGGTCGGCGGCGGCCTCGGTCGCACTCCGGTGATCGGCGAAGTCATCTGCGAATTTCTGCCGAAACAACATTTGCTGACGTATCTCGAAGCGGTTCTGCGCGTTTACAACCAGCTCGGCCGCCGCGACAACAAATTCAAGGCGCGGATCAAAATCCTCGTGAAAGCGATGGGACCGGATGCGTTCCGCGCCAAGGTCGAGCACGAATGGCAATTCTTGAAAGACGGCCCCAGCACGCTGACCGAAGCCGAATTCGCCCACGCGAAAAGTTTTTTTCAGCTGCCGGACTACGAGCGGCTGGACGCGCTGCAAGCGAACTCCACGCTCGCGCAACAAAGCGCTGAAAATCCGGCGTTCGCGCGCTGGCTCAAATACAACACGCACGCGCACAAACAGCCGGGCTACGCCATCGTCACGCTGTCGCTGAAACAAACCGGTTTTGCGCCGGGCGATTGCAGCGCGGAACAGATGGAAGTCATCGCCGATCTGGTCGACCAATACGGTTTCGGCGAATTGCGCAGCAGCCACAATCAGAATCTGATTTTTCCGGATATCCGCAAACAGGACCTGCTCGCGGTGTGGAAAGCGATCGACGCGCTCGGTTTTGCGACGCCGAATATCAATCACCTCACCGATATCATCTGCTGTCCCGGTGGCGATTACTGCTCGCTGGCCAATGCGAAATCGATTCCGGTGGCTGAAGCCATTCAGCGCCGCTTCGACGATCTCGACTACATCTACGATCTCGGCGAATTGAGCCTGAATATTTCCGGCTGCATGAACGCGTGCGGCCACCACCATGTCGGCCATATCGGCATTCTCGGCGTCGACAAAAAAGGCGCGGAGTTTTACCAGATATCACTGGGCGGCAATCAGGGTAAGGATGCGTCGCTCGGCCAGATTCTCGGCCCATCGTTTTCGCAGGCGGACGTGCCGGATGTGATCGCCAAAGTGCTGGAAATTTACATCGACAAACGCACCGACGAAGAAACCTTCCTCTATACCTATCGCCGCATCGGCCTCGATCCGTACAAGGAGCATGTTTATGCAAAATGAGGGGATGCAAAATAGCCTGATCAAAAATGGCGCCGTCATCGCTGATGACTGGCAACTGCTGCGCGACATTCCGGAAACCGGCTTGCCGACCGGCAAATTGATCGTGCCCGCAACTTACTGGCTGGAACATCGCGACAGCCTGCGCGCACGCGGCGATGTTGCGGTGTGGCTCGGCAGCGATCAGGCGCCAGCGTTGATCGCCGAGGACCTGTCGGCACTGCCATTGGTGGCGATCGACTTTCCGATCTTTACCGACGGCCGCGGTTTTTCCTATGGCCGCACGCTGCGCGAACAATACGGTTATCAGGGGGAAGTGCGTGCGATCGGAGAGTTTATCCGCGACCAGCTGCATTATCTGTCGCGCTGTGGTTTCGACGCCTATGCGCTGACGACCAGCGATCCGGTCGCCGCAGTCGCCAGCCTCAATGATTTCAGCGATGGCTATCAGGCGTCGATCAATCAATCGCAGCCCCATTTTCGCCGTCGTTAAGTTCCCCGTTTAAATATTGTTGTGGCGATGTGCCCGTAACCGACGGGTGTCATTGGCTGTACGCAGAATAATTTCAGGGCGCAAATACCAGCGTAAAACTGATGGGAACGGCCATATTGATGGTCGTATCTCCTACGCTCATCAATTTCTTCATGCCCCGTGCCAGATCGAAATCGGCTGTATTGACCACTACCGGCTGCGCTGACACCACTTTCAAACCGCCATCGGCGAGCGCAGTGACAACCACCTCACCCGCGACTTCGACTGTTTTCCCATGCAAAGTCAGCCGACCTTTCACTGGCACCTGGGCCTGCGCGCCGGGAGCAAGGCCGAAGATTGTCGACATATCGACGAGAGCGAGAAAACTGGCATTCGGAAATTTGGCGACGTCGAACAACATGCTGCGCACATTTTTATCCCGCTCCGGAGCGCCGGTATCGATACCGGCGAGCGGAATGGTCAGCAGCGCCATGCCGACCTTGTCGAGGGTGCCGTGCAGCTGCCGGAAATAATGAACCTCGCCGGCACCGTCCGGACCGTCAATGACAAAACTCATCGATGAGGACTGCGGCTGCAACTCTCCCGCAAACGTAAGCGTGCCGAACAGGCACAACAGCCCCACCAGTAACTGATGCATCGACTCTCTCCGTCTCATTATTTTTAGAAAACTATCGAGGCACCTTGCAATGAAACACCCCAGCGCTTCACCTCGGGTAATGAAGTTTAGGCATAAATTGGTGCAGGTCGATGGATCATTTAGTGATGGGATTGCCGCTTAACCACCAAATTTCGTTCATAAAAAAACCCGGCTGCTGCCGGGTTTTTGTCGTGCGGGAAAAATCCGAAAAA
>JBEVMI010000411.1:0-5179 GCA_040508685.1 Spongiibacteraceae bacterium | reverse complement strand
CGCCTTTCCGCAGCACAGTGACACTGTACTGGGGAAAAGCGGCGCCGCGATGGGCGACGCTGCAATTGCCGGCAAACCGGCGGTCAGGCCTGTTCTTTGATCAGCAGACTGTTCGTCTGCTCGCCGAGTATCTCGGCCAGCTTCAGGGTTTCCTCCGGTGGAATCTGACGGATGAGTTCGTCGGTTTCCGCGTCGTAGACCTTGATGACCGTACGTCCAGTGGACTCTTCAATGCTGAACGACAGGGTGCGACTCAAATTCTGCACATGCTCGTTCAACTTGGTGACGGCGGCCTGTAATTTCTCCGCAGTCGGCTGAGCCTCGGCTGGTTTGGTCTCGGCTTCGGCTTCACTTACAACTACAGCCGGTTCCGAGACCTGTGCGGCAGCCGCCGTCGGTGCGCTGATGCGCACCGGCGTCGCCGGATAACCATTATTAACTCGATCGTTAATCATGGCTGTTCACCTTCTCTTCTCCTGAAAAAACGCACACCGGCTTCCGGCCGGCGTGCCCTCGGTACCGCTTATTGCAGCAGCGACAACACTTGTTGCGGCAGGCTGTTGGCCTGGGACAGAACCGAGATACCGGCTTGTTGCAGGATCTGGTTCTTGGTCAGGTTGGCGGTTTCCTGCGCGAAGTCAGCGTCGACGATACGCGAACGTGCTGCCGATACGTTTTCGGATACGTTCGCCAAGTTGGCAATCGTTGATTCGAGGCGGTTTTGCACCGCACCGAGGCTCGCACGGTTGCTGTCGACAAAGCTCACGGCAGCGTCGATCACGCTAAGCGCTTTCTGTGCGCCGATCGCGGTCGAAACGTCGATCTGGGCAACTTCTTCCAGCGTGCTGGCCTGAGCGGTGGCGACGGAGTCGACCGACGTCGTGCTGGCTGTGGTGGAGAAGCTTTGCGCGCTGTTCAGCTTGACGTCGCCCATGACGCGCGTGGAGTTGGTGCTGCCTTGCGTCAGGGTTGCCGCGGTACCCGTGCTGGCGGTGCCGCCATCGTAGCTGTAACCGGTAACCGTCGCCGTGCTCAGCGCGGTGCTGTGGTTGAAGGCTTCAATCTTGATGTCGTCGCCGCGTTCGCTGGTCAGTTTCAGCGTGCCGTTGTCGATCGCCGCGCTGATACCGGTCTGGCCGGACTGGTTGTTGATGGCCGCGGCCAGCGAGGTGTAGTCGGTTGTGGTGACGTTGGCACTGATGGTCACTGCGTTGGTGTTGGAGCCGGTCAGGTTGAACGACACGGTGCCGGCGGCGCTGGTGGCGAAGCTGGCAGTGGTGCGAGCGTCGGCGCTGACGCCGGTGACGCTGGTTTGGGCGTTGATCAGATCTTCCGAGCCTTTGGCGCTCAGGCCGGTCAGCGTGACCACGGTGCCGGCAGACGGCGTGGTGGTGCTGTTGATGGTGAGCGTACCGGAAACGCTGTTGGCAAGAGCCGTGGTAGCGTTGCCAGCGGTCGCCTGGCCGAAACCGGCGCCGGTGGTTACCGATTGCAGCTCTTGGGTGTTGTTGCCCATCTGGTTGGCACGGAACGAACCGATGCTGACGTTGATGGTTTCGAAGGCGGCGGAGCCGACCTGGAAGCTGGAGCTGCCGAACGAACCGTCGAGCAGTTTGCGGCCACCGAATGCGGTGGTGTCGGCGATACGGTTGACTTCCGAGATCAGCTGGCCGACTTCCTGTTGCAGCGCTTTACGTTCAGAGGCGCTGTTGGAACCGTTGGCGGACTGGATCGCCAGTTCGCGGATACGCTGCATCGAGTTGGTGGATTCTTCGAGCGCGCCTTCAGCGGTTTGCGCTACCGAGATACCGTCGTTGGCGTTACGCACGGCCTGGTTCAAACCGCGGATCTGCGAGGTCATCTTGTTCGAAATCGCGAGGCCGGCAGCGTCGTCTTTTGCACGGTTGATACGCAGACCGGAGGACAGGCGTTGCAGCGACGTGGACAGCGAGCCCTGGGATTTGTTCAGGTTGCGCTGTGCGTTGAGCGACGACAGGTTGGTGTTAATAATCTGGGCCATCTTTTATCTCCTACGCTCCGTCGGCTCTGCCGCGGTAGCTTCGTTACGGAAAGTGTGGGGTTCACACGCTGAGATTTGCTTTCACTGAGGGGTATCGGCGCGTTTTGGAAAGGCTTTAATTTTTTTGATGGCTTTTTGTTAGATGAAGTCGCTATGGGTTTTTTTAATTACGCGGCATTTAGTAATAGGAGGAGTAACAGCAATGAATTCGATCGGAAGAGCTCAAGATTCGGGCATCCTTGTCGATAGCTTTGGGAATCGCGCCCTTCGGTCCGCCTTGTCGATAAGTATTAACGGCAATTAACTCGCGGCAGGTGCGACTATTCCTATACTCATGTGGGCGCCACGCCCGGAGGTCATGTCGCAATGGTCAATCAACGCGCGCTTTCCCAATACCAACAAGTGAATACCGGTGCAGCGGTGGAAGCGGCTTCTCCCCATCGCCTGGTACAGATGTTGATGGCCGGCTGTCTGCAGCGGATAGCCGAAGCCAAAGGCGCATTGGCGCGCAACGATACGGCGGCGCGCGGTCTCGCGATCGGCAAGGCAATCGATATCGCCGCGGGTCTGCAATCCAGCCTCAATAATGAAGTTGCCAGCCCGTTGCCTCGGCAGCTCGACGCACTCTATCGATACATGCAGGAGCGTTTGCTGATCGCCAATGTGAAAGGCGACAGCGAAATTCTCGATGAAGTAGCAGGACTCATGCGCACCATCAAGGAAGGCTGGGACGGAATCGCTCAATAACCGAAACATCGGTGTCGCCTTTCTCCCTACCCGGATGAGGCGGCGCCAAGCCTGGATACCGGGCTGGCCGATTTCTGCTCCGCTTCATCACGTGGTGTTCGCAACAAGCGATCTTGACGCGGTTCGGAAGGCCGCGCGGTGACGGGAATCGGCCTGATGGATAATTCGGTAGTACACGGCAGTAATGATGGCGCGGGGCGCGAGCGCAGTACCATCCTCGTGGTAGAAGACAGTCCCGTCGAACGCACCCTGGTTTCACGCATTCTCGAAAATGCGGGCTTTGCCGTTATCGCAGTAGAGTTGGGTGGCGGTGTCCTCGAGACCGCCACGCACGAACGTCCGGATCTGATTCTGCTGGACGCCTTGCTACCGGATGTCGATGGGTTCGAGGTCTGCGAGCAATTGCGCGGCAATCGCACCACGCATCTGATTCCGGTGGTCATGCTGACCGGCCTGCACGACATGGCCTCGATCGATCGCGCCTACAACGCCGGCGCCACCGATTTCCTCACCAAACCCATCAATCACGCGCTGCTGGTGCATCGCCTGCGGTATCTGCTGCGCGCGCGCGATGCCCTGCAGGAGCTGCGGCTGAGTCGGGAGTCGCTGGCGGCGGCGCAGCGCGTCGCGCGCATGGGGCATTGGGAGCTGCACGTCGAAAAAAACCGACTGACATTGTCGGAAGAATTGCGTCAGCTTTATCAATTGCCCGATACCTTGACCGGCGATCTGCGGGTGTTGATCGCCGCCTGCCATCCCGACGATCGTTTTACTCTCCAGCGCGCCATACGCAATGCGTTAGAAGGAACCGATCAGCGCATCGAACATCGCGTGGTCTATGCCGACGGCAGCGAACGCACGATGGAAATGCATCTCGCTCTATCCAATACCACAGACGGTGGCGACACCGGCAACCGACATTTGCTGGGCATCAGTATCGATATCACGGCGCGCAAGGAAACCGAGCGCGAGATGTTGCGGCTGGCGTATTTCGATCGCCTCGCGGGTTTGCCCAATCGGCCGCTGCTGGAGCTGGTGCTCGATCAGGAAATTCCGCGCGCACACCTCGGCGGCGGTCAGGTCGGTCTGGTCATGGTCGACCTCGATCTGTTCAGTCTCGTCAACAATGCGCTCGGCCACAGCGCCGGCGACGCGGTGCTGCGGCAAATTGCGTCGCGGCTGAGCCGGCTGGCGACGGCGTTGCCTTCGCAAACGTTATTGGAGCGGTTATCGCTGTCGATGGACCTGAGTGCGGACTGGCAGGGCGGTCTGCTGGCGCGTCTCGGCGGTGATCTGTTCGTCATTTTTCTCGGCGCGCACATGCAGCCGGGGACCGAAGCGGCGCGCATGGCCGATGCCGTGATGCAGGCTTTTGAACAACCGTTTCTGTATCGCGGCCAGGAGATTTTCCTGACTGCCAGCGTCGGCATGGCGCTGTCGGATTCCGCGAGTTGCCCCGCCGAAACACTGCTGCAGCAGGCCGACCTCGCGTTGCGCGACGCCAAACACGACGGCCGCAGTCTGATTCGCGAATATCACCGCGGACTGGTGACCCGGGTGGCGGCGCAGATGTCGTTGCAGATCGATTTGCGCAAGGCGTTGCAACGCGGTGAGTTCGAAGTTTTCTATCAGCCCAAGGTCACCACTGCGATGAGCTCGGGCCAGGGCGCCGGCCATCGGGTATCCGGCTTTGAAGCGCTGATTCGCTGGCACCACCCGAGCCGCGGTGCAGTGTCCCCCGCGGAATTTATCGGTGTCGCCGAGGAGAGCGGGCAGATCGTCGAGATTGGTCGCTGGGTACTGCAGGCGGCCTGTTTCCAGTTTCGCCAATGGCTGTCGCGCGGCATCGTGCAGGGGCGCGTCGCGGTGAATCTGTCGGCGCGCCAGTTGCGCGCGCCGCAACTGGTCAAGATGGTGATGTCGGTGCTGGAGCAGACCGGCCTGGCGCCGCGGCATCTGGAGCTGGAGATTACCGAGGGCGTGCTGATGAACGAGCCGCGCGCCACGGAGATCATCGCCGAGCTGCGGCGGCACGGCATATCGATTGCGCTCGACGATTTTGGCACCGGCTTTTCGTCGCTGAGTTACCTGACGCGCTTTGCGATCGACACACTCAAGATCGACCGCTGTTTTGTGCACGGCATTACCCACCATTCCGAGCAGTCGGCGATTGTGCAAGCCGTGACCAATCTGTCGCATCAGCTGCATCTCAAGGTCATCGCCGAAGGGGTTGAAACGGAGGAGGAGTGGGCGTTGATCAAAGAGCTGGCATGCGATGAGGTGCAGGGGTTTCTGGTGTGCCGGCCACTGCCGGCATCCGCTATCCAGCCGTGGCTGGAGCAGCAAGAGCCTCTGGCGGAACGTGTTGTCGATCGCCATCGGGGACGTTCCTGAATCTCTGTCGGCGCCAGT
>JBEVMI010000371.1:0-9498 GCA_040508685.1 Spongiibacteraceae bacterium | reverse complement strand
TCGACACCACCGCTGCAGGCAACCCACCAGCGGCGCAAGTGTCGATACGGTTCGAGCGTTCTGACAAGAGAAGTAGCGAGAGCGGCAACCAGAGGTGCGGTGTGATTCATACCGCACGCCCCTTAATTGCCGTAAGACATCAGCCGCTGGTAACGTTTGTCGAGCAGATCGGCGACCGGCAGTTGTTGCAATCGTTTCAACTCGCCGCTGATATGCTCTTTGACCCGCGCCGCGGTGAGATCGATATTGCGGTGTGCGCCGCCGAGCGGTTCTTCGATGGTGTGATCGACGATACCGAGGTCTTCAAGAATTTTCGACGTCAGGCCCATCGCCTGCGCGGCATCGGGTGCCTTTTCCGATGTCTTCCAGATGATATTGGCGCAGCCTTCCGGCGAGATCACAAAATACGTGCTGTATTGCAGCATCGCCAGATGATCGCCGACGCCAATGCCAAGCGCACCGCCCGAGCTGCCTTCACCGATCACCACCGAAACGATCGGCGTTTTCAGGCGCGACATCACCGCGAGATTTTGCGCGATGGCCTCACTGATCCCACGCTCTTCGCTGTCGATGCCGGGATACGCGCCGGGGGTGTCGATCAGCGTCACGATCGGCACCTTAAAACGTTCGGCCGTTTCCATCAGGCGCAGCGCCTTGCGATAGCCTTCCGGCTTGGGCATGCCGAAATTGCGTCTGACTTTCTCCTGCACGCCGCGCCCCTTCTCCTGCGCAATCACCATCACGGCTTCGCCATCGATACGGGCGATGCCACCCACGATGGCGCGGTCGTCGCCGAAGCGGCGATCGCCATGCAGCTCGTCAAACTCGGTGAATACGCGAGGAATGTAATCGAGCGCATACGGCCGCAGCGGATGGCGCGCGACGCGCACAATCTGCCAGGGCGTCAGACCGCTGTAAATTTTTGCGGTGAGCTTGCGGCTCTTGTCGCGGAGCTTGCCGACTTCATCCGTGATATTGAGGTTGTTGTCGTTGCTGACCAGCTGCAACTCTTCGATCTTGGCTTCCAGCTCGGCGATTGGTTGTTCGAAATCGAGATAATTTGGATTCATGACTGCTCTGTATCAGGTTGTTCGGCTTCGCGACGATGCCGGCTATCCGCATCGTCACTGTTGGGTCCGCTCGCAGCGGCCAGCCCGGTCAAACTATGTACCCAGGCGCATAAACTGGTGCGAACGATACGCAATTTGCCGGGGATCGTCGAGGTTGGCGGAACTTCGGCCGACCAGGTTAATAATTCAGAGCCACCCGCTCCGCTCCGTAACGCTCGCGCAGGCGCGCCAGCAGCTCGTCGGTCGGCTGCACCGCCCAGGCTTCGGGCAGGCGCAAGCGGGCGCGGGCGCCAGCGCGCTGGTAGTTGATCACCAGCGGGCAGCGGCCATTGCGGGCACCCTCCAGCAGACGCTGGAATTCAGCGCGGAAATCGCCGCGAAAGTCGGCCTCGTCCAACCGGACCTCCAGTGCACGCGCACGCTCCTGGCGGGCTTCAACCAGTGTCCGCACATTTTTCGCGCGCATTTTCAGGCCACCGGAGAAGTCGTCCTGGCTGACCTGCCCCTCCAGAATGAGGATGCTGTCCTTGACCAGCTTTTCGCGATGTTCGCTGTAGACATCGGCGAACAGCGCCACTTCGAGGCGCGCGCTGCGATCGTCGAGCAGCACGAAGGCCATATTGTCGCCGCGTTTGTTTTTCATCATACGCAGGCTGACGACCAAACCCGAGATCGTCTGCGAGTTGTTGTCCGCTTTCAAATCGACGATGCGATTGGGCACGAACTGGCGCAGCTCGCGTTCGTAGTCGTCGAAGGGATGACCGGTGACATAGAGGCCGAGTGTATCTTTCTCCCCATCGAGCCGCTGTTTGGTGGTCCACGGTTTGGCCTGACGGAATGATGCATAGACATCGCCGCCTTCGCTCGCCGCGGGCACGACGTCACCGAACAGATCGCCGATACCGCTGCTCTGGTTATTGGCCGACTGCTCCGCCGCCTGCACCGCGTCGGCCATGCTCGCCATCAGGATCGAGCGGTCGGTATCCAGCTTGTCGAACGCACCGGCACGGATCAGCGCTTCGAGCGCGCGTTTGTTGACCTTGCGGCCGTCGATGCGCGCGCAGAAGTCGAACAGGTTTTTGAACGGTCCGTCCTTGCGCGCTTCGATAATACTTTCCAGCGGCCCTTCGCCGAGGCCTTTGATCGCACCGAGACCATAAACAATTTCTCCGTCATCGTTGACAGTGAACATGTAGTCGCCGGTATTGATATCGGGCAGATTCAGCTTCAGCTTCATCGCCCGGCATTCTTCGACAAAGATCACGATCTTGTCGGTATTCTGCATTTCCGAACTCATCACCGCCGCCATGAAGGGCGCCGGATAATGTTGTTTCAGCCACGCAGTCTGATACGAAACGAGCGCATAGGCCGCGGAGTGTGATTTGTTGAAACCATAGCCCGCGAACTTTTCCATCAGGTCGAAAATATTCGACGCCAGCTCTTCGCCGTGCCCGTGCGCCATCGAACCCTTGACGAAAATCTCGCGTTGCTTCGCCATTTCCTCGGGCTTTTTCTTGCCCATTGCGCGACGCAGCAGGTCGGCGCCGCCGAGCGAGTAGCCCGCCAGCACCTGCGCGATCTGCATCACCTGTTCCTGATACAGAATGATGCCGTAGGTGGGTTCGAGAATCGGAATCAGACTGTTGTGCTGATACTGCGGGTGCGGATAAGCGAGCTGGGCGCGACCGTGTTTGCGGTTGATAAAGTCATCGACCATGCCCGACTGCAGCGGACCCGGCCGGAACAGCGCCACCAGCGCCACGATATCCTCGAACCGCGATGGCAACAGACGCTTGATCAGGTCCTTCATACCGCGCGATTCAAGCTGGAATACGGCGGTAGTTTCCGCGCGCTGCAATAATTTGAACGTAGCCTGATCGTCGAGCGGGATCGCCATGATATTGAGCGGCTCTTCGCCAACCTTGGCGCGAATCCGGTCAATGATTTTTTTCGCCCAATGGATAATCGTCAGCGTGCGCAGACCGAGGAAATCGAACTTCACCAAGCCCGCTTCTTCGACGTCGTTCTTGTCGAATTGCGTAACCAGACCACCGCCGGCTTCATCGCAATACAACGGCGCAAAATCGGTGAGCTTCGATGGCGCGATGACGACGCCGCCGGCGTGTTTGCCAACGTTGCGCGTAATGCCTTCGAGTTGCAGTGCCATCTCCCAGATTTCCTGGGCCTGATTGTCGGTCTCCAGAAAATCGCGCAGCACCTCTTCCTTTTCCTGCGCTTCTTCAAGCGTGATACCGACTTCAAACGGAATCATTTTCGAGAGTTTGTCGCCGAGGCCATACGACTTGCCCTGCACCCGCGCAACATCGCGCACGACGGCTTTCGCCGCCATCGTGCCGAACGTGATAATTTGCGACACCGCTTCGCGGCCGTAACGGTCGGCGACGTATTGAATGACGCGGTCGCGGCCGTCCATGCAGAAGTCGACGTCGAAGTCGGGCATCGACACCCGCTCCGGATTGAGAAAACGTTCGAACAGCAAATCGTATTGAATCGGATCGAGGTCGGTAATTTTCAGCGCGTATGCTACCAGCGAACCGGCACCCGAACCGCGCCCCGGCCCCACCGGAATGTCGTGATCCTTGGCCCACTGGATAAAGTCCATCACGATCAGGAAGTAACCGGGAAACCCCATCTGGATGATGACGTTCAGCTCGAAATCGAGACGGTCGCGATAACGCTGCTGTATTTCCCCAAAGTCGTTGGCGTTCGCATCGAATGCTTTTGTTTTGCAAAGAAAGTCGAGCCGCTCATCGAGCCCGGCGTGTGACAACTGGCGAAAAAACTCCGCCATCGTCATACCATCCGGCACCGGATAATCCGGCAGGAATGGCGTGCCCAACTTGATTTCGACGCTGCAGCGTTTGGCGATTTCAACGGTGTTCTGCAGCGCTTCCGGAATATCGCTGAACAACTCCGCCATTTCGTCAGCCGAGCGTAGATATTGCTGTTCACTGTAACGACGCGCGCGGCGCGGGTCGTCGAGAGCGCGGCCTTCGTGAATACACACGCGCGCTTCGTGGGCCTCGAATTGCTCCCCCTTCAAAAAGCGCACGTCATTGGTGGCGACCACGGCACAAGCCAGCTGCGTCGCCAACGCCACGGCGCCGTGCAGATAATCCTCTTCGTTTTCGCGCCCGGTGCGTTGCAGCTCCAGATAAAAACGGTCGCCAAACTGCTGCTGCCACCATTGCAGGCGTTGCCTGGCGAGCTCGGGCTTGCCATTGATTAACGCCTGCCCGATATCGCCTTCGCGACCGCCGGACAGAACAATCAGACCTTCGGAATATTCGGTGACCCAAGCGCGACGAATATACGCGGTGCCAAGATGTTGCCCTTCCTGCCACGCGCGCGAAATCAATTCGATCAGATTGCGATAACCTTGTTCGTTCTGCGCCAGCAGGCAGACCGTAAATATATGGTCGTCGTCACTTTCATCGCGCACCAGCAGATCGGCGCCGTAAATCGGTTTGATGCCTGCGCCCGTGGCAGCCTTGTAGAACTTGATCAGCGCGTAAAAGTTGGTGAGGTCGGTCAACCCGCAGGCTGGCATATCCATACCCGCGACGGTTTTGCACAGGTCTTTGACCCGCACCAATCCGTCGACCAACGAATATTCGGAGTGCACGCGGAGATGGACGAAGGGTTTGGTCACCGGCTCTCTCCACACAGTTTTTGCACCGGCCCAAACGAACGCCGATGAATCGGCGTTACACCCAACCGGCTCAACGCTTCGATATGCACAGCGGTCGGATAACCCTTGTGCGCAGCCAGACCATAACCGGGATAGATCGCGTCGAATGCCACCATTTCGCGATCGCGCGTCACCTTCGCAATTATCGATGCCGCGGCAATCGCCGGCACACGATCGTCGCCGCCGACAACGGCTTCTGCCGAATACGACCAGCGCGGCAATTTATTGCCGTCGACCAGCACATGTTCAGGCTGCAGCTGCAAGCCCGCAACCGCGCGGTGCATCGCCAGCAGGCTCGCCTGCAAAATATTGATCGAATCAATTTCAGCGACCGTCGCCCGCGCAATCGACCAGCTCGATGCCTTCTCAAGAATTTCTACGTACAGGCGTTCGCGTTGCAATTCCGTGAGTTTTTTGGAATCTGCCAAGCCCTGGATCGGGCGCACCGGATCGAGAATTACCGCCGCCGCCACGACATCGCCCGCCAGCGGTCCACGCCCGACTTCATCGACACCCGCAAACAGCGCACCAGCATAACTCGATGCAAATAAATCGCCGGTCAGACCGATGGTTTTCTTGACGCTACTTTTTTTTGTGGCAGCAAACGTTTTCATGCGACGGAAACCCTTAACAACTCCAGCACTGCACGCGCCGCGCGTGCGCTGGCGTCGCGCCGCAATTGTTCGTGCAATTGCAAAAAATCCTGCGCGAGCTGATCGCGCCGGACCGTATCGCCGAGACGTTCGAGCAGCAGCGGCCCCAGCACATCGGCGCGCACGTCTTCCTGCAACACTTCGGGCACTAATGCCCGATCGGCGACCAGATTCGGCAGCGAAATAAATTTCGTTTTGACCAGCCACCGCAGCAACACCGCGGTGAACCGGCCGACGCGATAGGCCACCACCATCGGCTTTTTCAGCAACATGGCCTCCAGCGTGGTGGTGCCGGAGGTCATCAGGATCACATCAGCCGCCGCCATCGCGGTTTGCGATTGGCCCTCCAGCAGACGAATCGGCAGCGGTTTACCAGCTGACAGATTGGCAGCTAACAGATTGGCAGGGAATCGATTGGTGGCGAGCAGATTCTGCAGCTGGCGATAGCGCACCGCATTTGCCGCAGGCAATAAAAACAGCAGATCGGGATGCCGCGACAACAGCCATTGCGCCGTTTCCAGAAACGGCTCCAGCATCAATTCGATTTCACCGCCACGGCTGCCCGGCAACAACGCAACCACGCGCTGCTCCGCAGTAATGCCGAGCTGCCGGCGCGCCGTTTCGGTGTCCACCTGCAACGGGAATTGATCCGCTAACGGATGACCGACACAAACCACCGGCACGTCATGGTCGCGGTAAAACTGTTCCTCGAACGGAAACAGCGTCAACATCAAGTCAACTGCGCGGCGAATTTTATGGATGCGCCCCTGCCGCCACGCCCACACTGACGGACTGACGTAATGCGCAGTGCGAATACCGCGCTCGCGCAACCATAATTCCAGGCCCAAATTAAAATCGGGCGCGTCGATGCCGATAACGATATCGGCATGCCATTCCAGAAAATAGGCGCGCAGCGCGGCGCGCATCCGCAGCAATTCGGGCAGTCGTTTCAGCGGCTCGACAAAACCCATCACCGCCAGCCGCTCGATGTCGAACAGACTGCGAATTCCCTCCGCCAGCATCAACGGCCCGCCAATGCCGACAAATTCGAGTGGCCGCGACGATTGCGCGCGCAATGCGTGCATTAAACCCGCGCCGAGAATATCGCCGGAGGCTTCGCCGACAACGATGCCGACACGCAGTGCAGGCAACACGGTGCTGGACGACGAGAGCAAAGGAGGGGTTTGTGTCTGGGTCACGGCGGGCCCGCCGTTCAGCGCACGATGCCGCGATTTGAGGCGCGGATGGAATCGATTAATGGCAGCACTTCGGGCTGGGTCTGCGCCAGCGTCGTCAATTCGTTGAGCGCATCTTCCAGACTCAACTTCTGCCGCCACACGATTTTGTACGCGCGTTTTAATGCGGCCAGCGCTGCGCTGCTGAAGCCGCGGCGTTTCAACCCTTCGAGATTGATATTGACCGCTTGCGCCGGATTGCCCGCGACCATCAGATACGCTGGCACATCCATCGTCAAAAATGTCGATGCACCGGTGAATGCATGCGCGCCGATATGGCAGAACTGATGCACCAGGGTGTAGCCGGACAGGATTGCCCAATCGCCGACGTGGACATGCCCCGCCAGCGAAGCGTTGTTGACCAGAATGCAGTGATTGCCGATAACCGAATCGTGGCCGATATGCACATACGCCATCAGCAGATTGTGATCGCCGATCGTGGTTTCACTGCGATCCTGTACGGTGCCGCGATGAATGGTCACACCTTCGCGAATGATGTTGTGATCGCCGATCACGAGGCGTGTCGGTTCGCCTTTGTATTTCAGGTCCGGCGTGTCTTCTCCAATACTGGAAAACTGCAGGATCTGATTGTGTTTGCCGATGCGCGTCGGGCCTTTGATCACCACGTGCGATGCGATCCGCGTACCGCTGTCGATTTCGACATCGGGACCAATCACACTGAATGGACCAATCTCGACGTCAGCGGCGATGCGCGCAGCGGGATCGACCAGTGCATGCGAATGCGTTTTTTGCGTATGAACAACCACGTTATTCGGCCTTGCGGTCCGCGCAGAGAATATTGGCTTCTGCGGCGAGCTCGCCATCGACATAGGAATGGCAGTGGAATTTCCAGATGCCGCGGCGATCGGCGATGTATTCCGCTTTCAGGATCAATTGATCACCGGGCACTACAGGGCGCTTGAAACGCACATCGTCCGCGCCGACAAACATGTAGATCGAACCGTCAGCCGGGGTTTTATTGCGGCTGTAGAAGCCGAGAATGCCCGCCGCCTGCGCCATCGCTTCGATAATCAACACCCCGGGCATGATTGGCAGATCGGGGAAGTGGCCGTTGAAATGCGGCTCGTTGATGGTGACGTTTTTCACCGCGACGATCATTTTGTCGACTTCGAGTTCGAGCACGCGGTCCACCAGCAGAAATGGATAGCGGTGCGGCAGATATTTACGAACTTCTTTTACGTCCATCAACATGGGTTTATTCGGCCTCTCCGCCTGATAAATTTTTAACTTGCTTTTCGAGCTCAACCACACGCTTGTAAAGTTCATCGAGCTGGCCGAAACGCACCGCGTTGCGACGCCATTCACGCGCTTCCTGCGCGCCGGTGCCTGAATTGTAGGAGCCGGCCTTGTCGATCGAGCCAATGACGCGTGCACCACCCTGAACCTGCACTCCGTCGACAATGGTGAGATGGCCCGAGATACCGACGCCACCGCCGATCATGCAGTGCGCCCCGATAACGGTGCTGCCGGCAATGCCGGCGCAACCGGCAATTGCAGTGCCCTCGCCAACCTGGACGTTGTGCGCGATCTGCACCAGATTGTCGATGATGACGTTGTCGGCAATCACGGTATCTTCAATCGCACCGCGGTCGACTGCCGTATTGGAACCGATGCTGACATTGCGGCCGATGCGAACGCTGCCGAGTTGCGCGATACGCTCCCATTCGCCGCGGCGTTCGCCCGCCATGATCGGCGCAAACCCAAAACCATCACCACCGATCACGGCACCGCTGTGGATTGCGCAACCGCGCCCGAGGCTGACGCCGTGCAGCACGGTGGCACGTGGATGCAGTGTGCTGTGCGCGCCGATCACACAATTGGCACCGACAATGCTGCCGGCACCGATCACGACTTCGGCACCAATCTGGGCGTTTTCGCCAATCACGCAGAGCGGGCCGATAGCCACCGAGGCATCGATACGAGCACTTGCCGCGACGACAGCACTGGGATGAATTCCAACCCGCACTGGCGGCGCGTTATCGAATAATTGCGAAATGCGCGCATACGCCAGATAGGGATCGGCCGCCAGCAGGCAATCCACCGGGCAATCGTCGACCAGTTCCGGCGTCACCACAACGACACCGGCTCGGGTTTCCTGCAAAAATTTTCGGTATTTGGTGTTGGCGAGAAAACTGATCTGGGACGCGCCTGCCGTGCCCAGCGTGGCCAGACCGGAGAGCACGCGCCTGCGGTCGCCACGACACTCCAGGTCGAGCCGATTCGCAACCTCACCCAGTGTCAGCGAAGTGTCGGTCATCAGCCCCAACCCCTGTCAAAAAAATCTAGGAAAAATCTGCGTCACACAACGACGATACCCACTGCCACGCTAGCGCTGACAGCGGGCCAATCCAGCGGACCAATCCAGAAGAAAGTGCGACTAAATTATTGCGCCGGCTTGTTCAACTGATCGGTCACTTTCGGCGTGATGTTGTAGCTGTTGTCGACATGCAGAGCGACGCGGCGATCCAGCAGCAGACCGATGCCTTCGCTCTTGATGATGTCGGCGACAACTTTCTGCAGACGCGGCCCCATGTCCTGCATCAGCGATTGCCCCAGCTCCTGCTCGGCTTGTTGCAGCTTGCGCACTACATGCTCGATATCGCTGCGTTTCTCTTCGATTTTCTGGCGCTGTTTATCCTTCTGTTCCGGACTCATCACCGCCAGATCTTTTTGCAGCTGCGCGATGATGTCGTTGTATTCCTTTTTCAGGCGCTCCATCTCTTTGGTATTGGCCTGAAAATCCGGCTTGTCGCGCAGCGTTTTCATGCGTTTTTGCGCATCGTCGGTACCGAGAATGGCGGCCTGGG
>JBEVMI010000304.1:0-8119 GCA_040508685.1 Spongiibacteraceae bacterium | reverse complement strand
AGCTTGGGTAATTTTGGTAAGCGTCCGGTATATGCCCGGTCAAGAAAGGTGGGTTTTACGCCGAGAATCTCCGCTTGTGAAAGCGGCAGCAGATCGATGATTGCCATGCGACCGGCCAGGCTTTCCGATACTTGTGGCAGCGTTAAAACATTTGCGGAGCCTGAGAGTAAAAATCTTCCCGGGCGACGATCTTCATCGACAGATTTTTTGATCGCTCGCAGAAGTTCTGGCGCTCGTTGTATTTCATCGATGACAATTTTGTCGAGGTTTCTGATGAATCCGGCGGGGTCGTGGCGCGCGGCGGCCAACGCGGTATCGTCATCAAGTGTTATATAGGTGTGGTCGGTGCCGATAAGCGATTGGACCAAGGTGGTTTTGCCGCATTGACGTGGTCCGTTGAGCATGACAACCGGGGTATCGGTCAGCGCTGCAAGCACCTTTTCTGCCGCGAAGCGACGGAATAATGGGGGCTTTACGTCGAGCATGGTTCATCCGGAGTGGTGGTGGCCAACCCGGATTTCGCTCTCGTCCAATCCGGATTTTGTTCTCGTCCAATCCGGATTGTAAGTCTGGATTGCCGCGGCGCCAGGTTATTCGTCTTTATCCAGCCCCAACTTCTGCAACCGATACCGCAACTGCCGAAATGTCATCCCCAACGCTGGAGCGGCCGCCGTGCGGTTCCAGCGAAACTGCTCAAGGGTGTTGAGCAGAATCGTGCGTTCGATATTTTCCAGATAATGTTCCAGCGATTCGAAACCGTCGTAGGACGGAATCCCGCTTGGTGAGCTGGTGATGTTGGTGGCGACAGCCGTTTTATTAAGCTGCAGATCACTGCCGGCAATCATGTCTCCTTCACACAATGTGTAAGCCCGCTCCAGCACGTTTTCGAGTTCGCGCACGTTGCCCGGGAAGTCGTAGTCGTTGAGCGCCTTGGTTGCGTCTTCGGTCAGCGTCGGCATCGGTAATTGCCATTCGCGTGCGAGTTGTTTCAGTGTGTGTTCGGCGAGCAATGGGATATCGGCTTTGCGTTCGCGCAGGCTCGGCACATGAATTTCGATGACGTTGAGCCGGTAATATAAATCGCTGCGAAACCGGTTCTGTTCCATTTCGCGTTTCAGATCCTTGTGCGTCGCGCTGAGAATGCGCACATCGACCGGCACCTCCTGATTTGATCCCACTTTGCGCACCGATTTTTCCTGAATTGCGCGCAGCAGCTTGACCTGCATCGCCAGCGGCAGGTCGGCGACTTCGTCGAGAAATAACGTGCCGCTCTGGGCCGCTTCGAAGAGGCCTTTTTTGTCTTCGTGGGCGCCGGTAAAACTGCCTTTGACGTGGCCGAAAAATTCGCTCTCCATCAACTCGGCGGGAATGGCCCCGCAGTTGACGGGTATGAAGGGGCCGCTCGAACGCGGGCCGTTGGCGTGAATCAGGCGCGCCACCACTTCCTTGCCGCTACCGGATTCGCCGCTGACATAAATGGGGGCCTGACTGCGCGCCACTTTTGCGATCTGTTTGCGCAGCTCCTTGATCGGGGCTGTGTTGCCGATCAGTTGTACCGTATCGCCATAACCGACGGGGTCGCGCGGTTCTTCGAGGCGCAGGCTGGCGTTGATCAGCGTGCGCAGGCGTTCGAGGTCGATCGGTTTGGTGACGAAATCGAAGGCGCCGGCTTTCAACGCTTCGATGGCGGTTTCGACGCTGCTGAAGGCCGTGATCATCGCCACCGGTACATGCGGTTGATTGCGCTGGATGTGCTGAATGATTTCGATGCCGCTGCCATCGGGCAATTTCATGTCGGTCAGGCACAGGCTGAAATCGTGTTGATCCAGAAGTTCGATGGCGCGACTTACCGATTCGGCGGCGGCGGTTTTGAGGCCCATGCGACCAATGGTTATTTCCAGCAGCTCGCGAATATCGGGCTCGTCGTCGACGATCAAAATTTCCATCTTCTTTTTCATCGGAACTTCCCCGTAAGCATGGTCGTGCTCGGCAAAATAAATTTATTCGTTGATTAAGGGTTTGCGATCCGGATGTGAAAAGTTGATGCGGAAACAACTTTTGCCATCGCTGTTGTGCAGGTGGTGCAGGCGTGCCTGGTTGGTTTCGCACAGCTCGCGTGAGATGTACAGGCCGAGCCCGTTGCCGTCCGGCTCCGTGGTAAAAAATGGCTCGAACACACGCTCCTGCAGGTCGGCTGCAATACCGGGGCCGTCGTCGATGATATCCAGCTGCGGAAAACCGTTTTGATCGATGGTGCCGTGCAACAGCGCGTGTGCAATGCCGGTACTGCGTTCGCTGTAACGCAGGGCATTGTCCAGCAGGTTGGTCAGCACCTGGCCCAACTGGTCGGGATCTGCGGTGACGTCGATGTCGCCGTGCACGGTGATGTCGATGGTGCATGCCGTGGGATTGCCCTGCCGATATTGTTGCGCGATATCGGCCAGCCATAAGCCGAGATCCAGCCGCTGCGGATTCGGCGGTGAACGCCGCGACAGCTGCAATACATTTTCGATCACGGAATTCATGCGTTGCGAGTGATTTTGAATGATGTCGGCCAGGCGCAGATCGGTAAAACTCAGGTCGGGGGATTCGCGCAGCAGTTGTGCCGCGTGGCTGACTGCACCGAGCGGATTGCGGATTTCGTGCGCGATGCTCGCGGTCAGTCGACCCAGCGCGGCGAGTTTTAATTGTTGCGCACGTTGTGCAAGCTGCAAATTGTCTTCGAGAAAAATCAGCGTGTCGTCGGAGGTGTTGCCGTCGGTTTCAATATCTTTCGGTGTCAGCGACGTGAACCGCGCCATCAATTCGGTGCCGCTTTGCGCTACGGCAAAAGGTTTCTGGCGGGATTCAGGATGACGTCGCCAATCCAGCAAGTTTTTGCGCAGTGGTTCGGGCAGTGGCGGCAGTTGGCCGCGGTCGACGTCGCGTTGCAGTAATGATGCCTGCATCAATTCGGTGGCGGCCTGATTCATCATCACCACATGCAGTTGATGATCGACCACCAGAATGCCGGTGCGCATGCGTTGCACGATCAGCTGATTGAGGTTTTGCAGCTTGCTGACATCGGCACCGCGCGCCTGCGCCAGCAACTGCGTATTGCGCAGCCGGTGAAAGCCGGCTGCTGCCGCAAAGAACAATATGCCGAGCGTGCCGGTGGTTAAAAAGTTCTGATCATTCGAACGGCTGAGGTTCAGGTAAATCGTGTCGGTGAGCAATGCGATCGATGCCAGCGCAGCGACCAGCGCGGCGAGCTGCCCGCTCAGCATCAGGCCTGCGATGGCCACATCGACCAGCAGCAATAATGCGAGGCCGCTGCTGCTGCCGCCGGACAAATGCACCAGTGCCGTCAGTACACCGATATCGATAAACAGGTTAAGGAAGGTGGCTTGAGTGCCGGGGGCGCGACGGCGCGGCGCGAATAACACCAGCGCCAGCATGACCATGCCATAGCTAACGCAAATCCAGCCGAACAGCTCCGGATTATTGCGCCCCACCAGCAGGTCGCCGCGTGTCAGCAGCAGGATGGCCACTAATAAGCCGCACAACACCAGGCGATAACCGCAATAGATACGGAACAGCATGGCCTGTTGTGGGTTGTTGGTAGTCTGGTAGACGTCGTTCAAGATGCGTGGGGCCTGGCTGATGATTGGGCAAGTTGGATCTTGATGAAGTGAGGCAAGTGTAAACCAAACCCGCAAATCGGCTGGCGCAGCAGGGTTCGGCGATACAGGAGTTTTGCGCATTGCCGGCGATTCGCTGAAAATGGCCGACCGCTTCAGCATTCCGATTTCGCCGGGACTGCTTTTTGCCGAGATCACTTTCACGGAAATCACTTTGAGACCACGTGCCCGATGACAACCCCATCTGCGACTGCTCTGACGCTGGTCATGGCGCAACTCAATCCCCTCGTCGGCGACATCGACGGCAACGCCGAGCTTGTGTTGACAGCGGTGCGTCAGGCCGTGACTGAACATCGCGCCGATGTCGTGCTGTTTCCCGAGCTGATGCTGACCGGTTATCCGCCGGAGGATTTATTGCTGCGACCCAGCGTCGGGCCGCGCATCGAACGTGCGCTGGCGCGGTTGAGTGCGGAGATCGGCGATGTCTATGCCGTCGTGGGTTATCCGCGACTGACGCCACAGGGTCTGTTCAATATGGCCGGCGTGATTTACCAGGGGCGCCTGATCGCCGAATACGCAAAACAATTGCTGCCGAACTATCGCGTGTTCGATGAAAAACGGTATTTCGTCGCCGGCACCACTGCCACCGTGGTCGCCGTGCGCGGGGTGCCGATGGGCCTCAGCGTGTGCGAGGACATCTGGCAGGGCGGGCCGACAGCGCAATCGGCAGCGAGCGGCGCCCGTCTGATTCTCAACCTCAATGCGTCGCCATTCCATGTTGGCAAGGTGACGGAGCGTGTCGACATCGTGCGTGCGCGTGCGCTCGAATCGAACGTGCCGATCGTGTACACCAATCTGGTCGGTGGTCAGGACGAACTGGTATTCGACGGCGGCTCGATGGTGGTGGCTGCCGATGGCGCCGTGGTCGCGAGCGCGCCGCAATTTGCCGAAGGTTTGTATCCGGTCGTGGTCGATTGGGATGGCGCACGTTGTCAGCCGCGTGCTGCGATGCGCGAGCCGGCACTCGAACTGGTGCCGAGTGTTTATGCAGCGCTGGTGCTCGGCGTGCGCGATTACGTCAATAAAAATGCGTTTAAAGGCGCGGTGCTGGGTTTGTCGGGCGGGATCGATTCGGCGCTGACTCTCGCGATCGCGGTTGACGCCCTGGGTGCGGATCGCGTCGAAGCGGTGATGATGCCATTCCACTACACCGCAGCGATGAGCATGGAAGACGCGGAGGAGGAGGCGCGTCTGCTGGGCGTGAATTATCGCGTGATTCCGATCGCGCCGATGTACGACGCATTCATGCAGGCGCTGACGCAAGAGTTCGCCGGCACGCAGCCGGACAAAACCGAAGAAAATTTGCAGGCGCGCTGTCGTGGCGTGCTGCTGATGGCGATCTCCAACAAAAAAGGTTCGCTGGTGCTGACCACCGGCAATAAAAGCGAAATGGCGGTCGGCTATTCGACCCTCTATGGCGATATGGCGGGCGGTTTTGATGTGCTGAAAGATGTGCCGAAAACGCTGGTTTTCAAGCTCTCCGAATATCGAAACTCGATCGGGGCGCGCGGTGCCGTAATTCCCCAGCGCGTGATCGATCGACCGCCTTCGGCGGAGCTGGCGCCGGGCCAGAAGGATCAGGATTCATTGCCGCCCTACGACGAGCTCGATCGCATTCTGGAGTTGTATGTCGAGCGCGATTTCAGTCGCGATGCGATTGTCGCCGAAGGTTTTGCCGCGGCGACGGTGGCGCGCGTGGTGCGGATGGTGGATCTCAACGAATACAAACGTCGGCAGGCGCCCGTCGGAGTGCGCATCACTCAGCGTGGTTTCGGTCGCGATCGGCGTTATCCGATTACATCGGGCTGGAAAGCGGGGGATTAGTACTTAAGATAGTCCGCCCGATGATCGAACTTCGGCGGCTCGGGCGCGTCGAGCAGGCCGAAACTCAATTTGTTGGTCCACGAACGTTCCTGCGCCACGGCGAATTTGCTTATGAAGTTGCCGCTCTCATCCAGCGAGGGGTGTTGTGGGTAGTTATTGCGCAGCACGACCAGCGAATCATTGGCCAGATCGTTCAGGTCAAGAAGTTGATAGGCCTGCACCATCACCGCGAGTGCGTCGCCGGAAGCTTCGGTCTGCGGATAGTTTTCGACGACGTAACGGCCGCGATTCGCCGCTGCCAGATAGGCTTTGCGGCGGAAATAATAGTTGGCGACATTGACTTCGTAGCGACCCAACCGCGCCCGCAAAAAGGTCATGCGCGCGCGCGCGTCGGCGGCGTACGGGCTGTCGGGGAAACGCAGCAATAACTGGCGAAAGTCGTCGAAGGACTGCAGCGCCTTGCCGGGGTCGCGCTGGGTCATGTCGGTTGGCAGAAAACGTTCGAGAATGCCGGCGCCCTGCGTGTAATTCGCCAGGCCCTTGAGGTAGTACGCATAGTCGACGTTCGGGTGCTGCGGATGCAGCCGGATAAAACGGTCGGCGGAGGCGACGGCGGCCTCGTGCTGATAGGCGCGGTACTGCGCGTAAATCAATTCCAGCTGTGCCTGCTCGGCGTAAGGGCCGAACGGAAACCGTGATTCGATCATTTGCAGGTTTTTGACCGCCTGGCTGAAATCCTCGTCCTTGATGTATTTTTCAGCTTCGTTGTACAGCTGCTGCTCGGTCATATTCTCCTTCGTGTCGTTCGACGAGCAGCCAGCCAGCAGCGCAGCGGCCATCACCATCACGGAGAAAAGTTTTTTCATTGGAGCTGTCCTGCCATTTGTGGAAACAAGGATCCCGCGTACGGGCTCATCTGCAGGATCGGCTAGAATGGCGCGGATTTCGGGGAGCGGTATTTAACCACAGCTGCCGCAGTCGCCCAACCGATTCCCTTTCCTGCCACTATCAGTGTTCTTGATTATCCGTGCCTGAATCCATTCCCAACCTGACCGCCATTGTGCCGCCCGACCTCGCCGGGCAGCGATTCGACCAGATCGCCGCTGAACTGTTCCCGGAGTATTCGCGGGCGCGCCTGCAGGGCTGGATCAAAAGCGGTGATCTCACCGTCGATGCTGCCATTGCCCGTCCCAAGGACAAACTCGCGGAGGGTAGCCAGCTGGCGCTGCACGCGGTGCTGGAACCGGCCAATCCGGAATGGCTGCCGGAGGCGATTGCCCTCGATATCGTGTTCGAGGACGCCGATATCCTGGTGCTGAATAAGCCCGCGGGGCTGGTCGTACACCCGGCGGCGGGGCATCAGGACGGCACGCTGCTGAATGCCCTGCTGCATCACTGTCCCGATCTGGCGGTGGTGCCGCGCGCCGGTATCGTCCATCGTCTCGACAAGGACACCACCGGTCTGATGGTGGTCGCGAAGACGGTGCAGGCACAGGTCAAGCTGGTCGAGCAGTTGCAGGCGCGTTCGGTACACCGCGAGTATGACGCGGTGATCTGCGGGGTCCCGGTCAGCGGCGGTACGGTTGATGCCCCGATCGGCCGTCATCCGCGCGATCGCCAGCGCCAGGCCGTCCTGTTGCGAAACGACGGCCTCCACGGCGGTGGTAAAGAAGCGGTGACCCACTACCGCGTGCTGCAGCGTTTCCGCGCGCACGCGCACGTCAGCTGCCTGCTCGAAACCGGGCGCACCCATCAGATTCGCGTGCACATGGCGCATATCCGGCACCCGCTGGTGGGCGATCCGATCTATGGCGGTCGCTTCAAATCGCCGCCGGATGCCTCCGCCGAGTTGAGTGCGACGCTGCGCGAGTTTGCGCGTCAGGCCTTGCACGCCAAACGCCTGGAGTTGCAGCATCCGCATACGGACGAGTTGATGCAATGGCGCGTGCCGATGCCTGACGATATGCGGAATCTGCTATTGCTCCTGCAGTCCGATAGCGAAGAACATCGCTAAGCCGTAGCTGAGGATGTGTCATGGATAAAACGCCGACTCTGATCAAAGCGGACTGGCCGGCACCAGCTACGGTGGCGGCGTTCTGCACTACGCGTATCGGTGGTGTTAGCGAAGGTGTTTTCGACAGCTTCAATATCGGCGATCACGTCAGCGATGACCCCGCCGCGGTGGCCGCCAATCGCGAAGCGTTGATCGAGGCCTGCCCCGGTTTGAGCGCGGTGAGCTGGCTGCAACAGGTGCATGGCACTGCGGTGGCTGCCGCAACGGTCGGACGCCATCCGCAGGCCGATGCGCAATACACGCGCACCTTTGGGCTGGGCTGCGCAGTGATGACTGCCGACTGCCTGCCGGTGTTACTGTGCAATCGCGACGGCTCGCAGGTCGCGGCGGTGCATGCCGGGTGGCGCGGACTCTGTGCCGGTGTGATCGAGCAAACGGTGGCCGCATTTGCTCCCGGGCAGTCCCTGCTGGCGTGGCTCGGCCCCGCCATCGGCCCGGACCAGTTTGAGGTTGGGCCGGAGGTGCGAGCGGCCTTTCTTGACGAGGTGGGCAACATCGGCGCCGATCGCGAGGCCACTGCCGCCTGTTTTCGTCCGAGCGC
>JBEVMI010000223.1:0-3729 GCA_040508685.1 Spongiibacteraceae bacterium | reverse complement strand
GCGAGGCCTTCGCGTTCGATATAGGTATTCAGGCAGCGGGTGAGGGCAGCGCGGTAACCCGCCAGATGGGTACCACCGTCACGCTGTGGAATGTTGTTGGTGTAGCAGAAGATATTTTCCTGGAAGCTGTCGTTCCACTGCATCGCCACTTCGACGCCAATACCGTCGTCGCTCATGATGTTGAAGTGGAAGACTTTATTCAGCGGATTTTTGTTCTGGTTCAAGTACTCGACAAAGGCGCGCAGGCCACCTTCGTATTGGAATGTCTCACGCTCGCCCGAACGCTCATCGATCAGCTCGATGTGCACACCGGAGTTTAGAAACGCCAGCTCACGCAGGCGTTTGGCGAGGTAGTCAAAGTGGAACAGGATGTTGGTGAAGGTTTCCCCCGACGGCTTGAAACGGATCTGCGTGCCGGTGCCTTCAGTGTCGCCGACAATGGCCAGCGGCGCTTGGGGTACACCGTGGCGGTAGATCTGCTCGTGGACCTTACCGTTGCGGCGAATCGTCAGCACGAGCTCTTCAGACAGCGCGTTTACTACGGAAACACCGACGCCGTGCAGGCCACCCGATACCTTGTAGGTGTTGTCATCGAACTTACCGCCGGCGTGGAGCACGGTCATGATGACCTCGGCCGCCGAAACACCTTCCTCGTGCATATCGACCGGGATGCCGCGCCCGTTATCGATGACGGTGATCGATTCATCGGGGTGAATAATGACTTCGATCTTGCTGCAATAGCCGGCGAGGGCTTCATCGATCGAGTTGTCGACCGCCTCAAACACCATGTGATGCAGGCCGGTGCCGTCATCGGTGTCGCCGATGTACATACCCGGGCGTTTGCGAACCGCATCGAGGCCTTTCAGCACTTTGATACTGGAGGAATCGTAGGTGTTTTCGTCGCTCATTGTTTCCCCTTACCGCTTTACGGTAGGCCTAACGGATTGATCCGGGAGTGATGACCCCGTGTTCCACGTGGAACATTGCTATGTGGTCGCCATGCTGCCAGCAATCGGCGAGATCGCCGGGCTCGATGCACGTGACGAATATCTGCGCGCCGATCTCCTCCAGACTGTGGCAGAGCTGGCGCCGGTGTTGTGAATCCAGCTCTGCTGGCAGGTCGTCCACCAGAAACAGGCAATGCCGACCGCTGCGCTCGAGCAGCAGTCGAGCCTGGGCGATTCGCAGGCTCGCCACTGTCAGCTTGAGCTGACCTCGCGACAACATATCTGCCGCACCTGCGCCCCCAACCTGAACCCGCAGATCTGCGCGATGCGGGCCCAGACGAGTAAAACCGTGCTGAATGTCGCGCTCAACACCTTCTACCAACAACTGCGCCAAGTCCTGCTCCCGCGGCCACCCACGGGCATAGGTGAGCACTACGCGCTCTACTAGAGCGGGGTTAAGCTCACTCAACACCTGGCGAAACAGCGGGGCGAGGGCGCCGACATAGTCGTGGCGGAGTTGATCGAGTTGCGCACCGTACCGCGCATACTCCTGCGACCAGAGCAACAGCTGCGGGCGATCGATTTTACCATGCCTGATCAGAGCATTGCGTTGCAGCAGAGCACGGCGCGCCTGCTGCCACGCCGGATGGAAGCTTGGTTCCACGTGGAACAATCCCCAATCCATAAATTCCCGGCGCTCGCCGGGACCACCCGTCAACAGTGAGAACGCTTCGGCGTTGAGTACTTGGACCGGGATGATCCGCACCAGCTCCGACAACGTCTGCAAACGCTCGCCATTAAGTTTGATCGTCGGCTTATCGGCTTTAGTCCGCTGCATGCCCAGGCTGTGCCGCGTCGAATCTTCGTTGATTTCGGTGAACACCGTACATTCGTCGGCGCCTTCACTGAGGACTGGCCGCAGCTGCGCGCCCCGAAAAGGCCGCCCGGCCAGCAATAGATGCAACGCCTCCAGCAGCGAGGTTTTACCGCTGCCGTTGACGCCGAACAACACATTGATAGGACGAAGGGTATTGAGGGACGCCTGCTTCAGGTTACGAATATTGCGCACCTGAAGCCGGGTTAACAACATTGCAGTCAAGAAAGGAGCGGGCGGGCCGCTCTCACAGGCGCATCGGCATGATTACATAGACCGAGTCGCCGTCCTCGGCCTCTTCGATCAGGGCGCTACTGTTGGAATCCGACAGTGAAAGCTTCACATTGCGGCCGCTCAGCGCGCCGAGCACATCCAGCAGGTAGGAAACGTTGAAACCGATTTCAAGGCCTTCACCCTGGTAGTCAACCGAAACTTCTTCTTCAGCCTCTTCCTGCTCCGGGTTGTTGGCGAGGATACGCAGGCTGCCGGAGCCAAGCACCAGCCGCACGCCGCGGTACTTTTCATTCGACAGGATGGCGGTGCGGGAGAACGCATGGCGCAATTCATCGCGGTCGCCGTAAATTGTCTTGGTCGCACCGCGCGGCAGCACGCGGTCGTAGTCGGGGAATTTTCCGTCGACCAGCTTCGAGGCGAACTGGAACAGCCCGGTATTGGCGCGGAAGTGATTGCCACCAATGACAATGGCTACGGTCGCACTTTCGTCCATCAGCAGACGGGACAACTCGATAACACCTTTGCGCGGCAGGATCACCTGCAAACCTTCTCCGCCCCCCGTTTCGTGCGCCAGCGTACACATCGCCAAACGATGACCATCGGTGGCAACCGTACGCAGATGGCTGCCACGGACTTCCCACAGCATGCCGTTCAAATAGTAACGCACGTCCTGCTGCGCCATCGCAAAACCAGTGCGTTCGATCAGGCGCTTCAGGTCGCCCTGGCGTAATTCCAGCTCCACTGAGCCCGCGCTGGCCTCGACACTGGGAAAATCGCTGGCGGGCAGGGTAGACAACGTGAAGCGGCTGCGGCCAGAACGGATCACAAGGCGCTGGTCGTCCAGCGCAAATTCGATCTGGCTGTTGTCGGGCAGCGATTTGCAGATGTCGACCAGTTTGCGCGCCGGCACGGTGACTTCGCCCTGGGATTCAGGCGCTACTTCCAGCTCGGCATGCCCGACCAACTCGACCTCAAGATCGGTACCGGTAATGGACAAACGCTGACCATTCAAGGACAGCAGCACGTTGGCAAGAATTGGCAGGGTTTGCCGACGCTCCACCACGCCCGCGGCGAGATTGAGAGGTTTCAGCAGCGCTTCGCGGGATATCACAAATTTCATGGTCGATTTGTCTCGAATTGTTCAGCCGGATCGAAGAAATACTACTCGGCAGAAGCCGAAAGAATAACGTTGCACTATCTATGAACTGTCGCGGCCCGGCAAGAGGCTCAGGTGGTCAACGAGCGCAACAGGTTTTGATAATCCTCGCGAATATCACTGTCGGTCTCGCGCAGCTCTTTAATTTTACGGCAGGCGTGCAGCACCGTTGTATGGTCGCGGCCACCGAAGCTGTCACCTATTTCTGGCAAGCTGTGATTGGTCAATTCCTTTGACAGCGCCATTGCCACCTGCCGGGGCCGCGCCACGGAACGAGAGCGGCGTTTTGACATCAGGTCAGCCATTTTCATTTTGTAATACTCAGCGACCGTGCGTTGAATATTGTCGAGGCTGATCTGCCGGTCCTGCAGCGCCAGTAGATCCTTCAGCGAATCTTTGATCAGCCCGATATCGATCGATCGCGCGGTGAAGTGTGCACTGGCGATGACCCGCTTTAGCGCCCCCTCCAGCTCCCGCACATTGGAGCGAACACGTTGCGCCAGAAAAAAAGCTGCATC
>JBEVMI010000218.1:0-3134 GCA_040508685.1 Spongiibacteraceae bacterium | reverse complement strand
GCACCTGAGGCAGCGACCTTCGATACCGATCCGCGCATCGCCAGCGCGCAGGCCATGTACGACGCCATGCTGGAGCGCGTGCCGGAGCTGGCTGCGATCCACAATTTCTCGTCGCTGTTGCCGCAGGAATGTAATGCGATCCACACGCTGCATTTCGCCAGCGCCGACTTCTGGGCAGTTTATGACGTGCCGGATTATCTCGACTGGATGACGCACGGCAAACAGCCCGGAGTCATGAATACCCACAAGCGCGTGCTGCAGCAATTGCAATGGAAGGGGCCGAAGGGCCGCTGGATTCTGAAGTCACCGCCGAACCTGCTGCTGCTCGATGAAGTGCTCGAAACGTATCCCGATGCCTGTCTGGTGCAGACGCATCGCGAGCCCGCGCGCATCGTCGCGTCGCTGGCGAGCATGGTGCGCGCGATTCGGCGCTCGTACTATGGCGACGAGCCCGCGCTGACCGACGGCAAGGCGATCGCGCGCTCGGTGCTCAAATACTTCGGCGAAGCGCTGGAGCGCGCGACAAAGCGCCGCGAAGACCCGGTAATGGATGCGCGTTTCCTCGATATCGCCTATCGCGACATCGTCAATCACCCCATCGAAACGCTGCAGCGGATTTACGCGCGTTTCGATCTGCCGTGGACCAATGTGTTCGAGACGCGGCTGCGCAAGCACATCACCGCCGGCCGCGACACCGGTCACGGCAAACACAGATACGACATGAACGAGTTCGGCATTGCCGAGCTCAAGCTGGATCAACAATTTCCCGCCTATCGCGCGCGCTTCGGCGAGCTGCTCGGCGACTGACTCCGGTCATTGATAGATATAGGAGCGTTTCATGACCCAACCACACGTACTCGACCGCTTCCGCCTCGACGGTCGCACCGCAATCATCACCGGCGCCGGTCCCGGCATCGGCGCGCATGTTGCGCAGGCATTCGCGGAGGTCGGCGCCAATGTCGTGGTGTCAGCGCGCACGCCGGGCAAGGCCGAAGGTGTCGCCGCAGACATTCGCAGCAAGGGCGGCAATGCCATCGGCATGACCTCCGATTGCGGCAAGGCCGATGACATCGATGCGCTCGTCGATCGCTGCCAAAAGGAATTCGGCGATGCGCATATTTTTTTCCATAACGCATTTGTGGGGCCGATGCCGATCGATGGCAGCGTGTGGGACACGCCGGATGAGCTCTGGGAGCAGGCCGTTGCGGTCAACATGCTGGCGCCGTTCCGGTTCGCGAAGCGGCTGGTGCCGGGTATGAAGAAAGCCGGCTACGGCAGCATTATCAATCTGCTCACCTGTGCCGCGTTCACGCCGATTCAGCCGCAGCTGGCGTACGGCTCGACCAAATCGGGCTTGCACATGATGACGCGCTACATGGCAAAAGATCTCGGCGCGCATAACATTCGCGCCAACTGCATCTGCCCCGGTTCGATGAGCCCGGACGGTACCGTCAACACGCTGTTCGCGCAGCATTTGCAAACCAACGCGATCAAGCGCACGGGCATTGCGGACGAAGTGGTCGGCGCCGCGCTGCTGCTGGCATCGCCGGCATCGAGCTATACGACCGGTCAGGTGATTTTCTGCGAAGGGGGACGTATTGGCACCATCTCCTGACGTGGGCGATGTCGCGCACCCAGCGCCGCCGCGTAGCGAATCGGTCGACGCGCAGCGCGACAGCATTGGCGCCTACCAGTGGTACGCGCTGGTTTTGCTGGTAATGGTTTACACCGTGCACGCGATGGACCGGATGGTCATCAACGTACTGGTCGAACCGATCCGGCAGACCTTCCAGCTCAGCGACAGCGCGCTCGGATTTCTGACGGGTCTGGGTTACGCGATTCCATTCGCGCTATTCGGTTTGCCGCTCGGCGCGCTGGCGGATCGGCGCAAACGCACGGTGTTGTTGAGCGCACTGATTTCCGTGTGGAGTGTTTTTACCGCGCTCGGCGGGCTCGCGCAGCATTACTACACGCTGCTGTTTACGCGCATGGCGGTGGGCGCCACGGAATCGGGATCGCCGCCGACGGCGCTGTCACTGGTGACCGATTACTTCCAGCCGCGCGTGCGGCCGATGGCGGTGAGCGTGTTCTTTTTCGGCGGGCCGCTCGGTGTGGCGCTGGGCGCACTGCTCGCCGGTGAAGTCGCGAGCGCGCACGACTGGCGGTTCGCGCTGTTCGCAGCGATGGTGCCGGGCCTCATCGTCGGCGCGCTGGTCCTGCTCACGCTGCGCGAGCCGGTGCGCGGCGGCCTCGATCAGACGCAGGAAACCGTGACCGATGTGCCGCTGGCGGAGGTGTTGCGCCTGGTTGCGCGCGAGCCGCGCCTGTCGCTGCTGATCGCCGCGCTGGTGCTGGCATCGATGGCATCGGTCGGCGTCGTCGCCTGGGCGCCGGCGCTGGTGATGCGCGCGTTTCACGTTCCGATTGCCGAAGCCGGCCGCTATATCGCCGTCGCCGGCTTGATGGGCGGCCTCGGCACACTGCTCGGTGGCGTTCTCTCCAGCGTCTACGCCAAAGGCCGCGCGGAGCGATTGCTGCTGATGTCGGGTGTGGCGCTGCTGCTGGCCGTACCGCTGTTTCTCGTCGGCCTGTCGATGCAATCGTTCGCGATTTTTCTGCCGCTGTATCTGTGCTGGTCGCTCGCGCACGTGATCTATCTCGGCCCCTGCAACAGCCTGTTGCTGGGATTGACGCCGGCACCGATGCGCGGCCGCGTGATGGCGCTGAGCCTGATTCTTTGCAACATCATCGGCGCGGGTGTGGGGCCGCAGATCGCCGGCCTGCTCAGCGATGTGTTCGCCGCGATGGGCGATGCGCGCGCACTCACGCATGCAATGATGGCGCTGACGCTGGCCGCGGCGCTGGCGGGCATGCTGCTGCTGTGGGCGTTGCGCCATGTGCCGCCCGGCATGCCGCAGCCGCTGAAACTCCATGCACTGCAAACAGGCAACGAACCATGAATCGCGACGTGAGCGGCAGCCTGCGATTTCATCCTTGGGCATGAAGCGGATGGCTGACGAAAAAGCACGGCAACGACGAAACTGGGGCGATGCCCTCGGCAGTGAGCGCGAATATCCGCTGCCGTCGCCGCCCGAGTCGGTACCCAGCTATCGCGAAAAATACTGGGCGTGCGG
>JBEVMI010000216.1:0-4738 GCA_040508685.1 Spongiibacteraceae bacterium | reverse complement strand
CACCGGCCTGAGCGCGTGCAACCACGCACTTGCCATCGGCGTTTCGGCGGCGCTGATTTCTTTTTTGAACAGGGCCGACAGACGCTCTTCCACCGTCGCCAGTTCGCGCAACGTCGGAATCGCAGAGCCGCTCGGATTGGCAGTAAAAAAAGCCGTATCCACGCGCAACATCAACGTTTCGCAACCCTGCAGCGGCGCGGCTAACGTCAGCCACGGCAACATCGAACGCACCTCGTCGCCCAGCGCACGGCACTGTGTCACCAGCGCCTGCGACCACCATTCGTCGTCGCTGCCGGGAATCAGCAAACCGGACGCGGCAAAGGTTTCGGCGTGTGCGAGCAATTGATCGAGATCGCGTAACAAAGTCGACGGCGTTTCCGAGCGCGGCGCATCGATCGATTCCAGCACGGTTTGCAGACGCCCCAGCGCCTCGTGAATATCGCCATTCAACTCGACCACGATGCCGAGCGTGTCGCGGATACCGCTCAGCCAGTTCGGTGCGAATAGCGGTTGATCGACCAATGCGAGCAGGCCCTGTCGCAACACCAGCAAATGGCCCGCGAGATTGCCGCTGTCGACGGTCGAAATATAAATGGGATTGAGCGGCAGTAGCGATTGGGTGTCGTACCAGTTGTAGAAATGACCCTGATAACGCTCCAGGCGATCCATGGTATGCAGCGTATCGGCGGTGCGTTTTAGCAACACCGCGGTGGGAATGTAACCAAAATCGTGCGCACTCAAATTCGCCAGCAGCGCCAGCCCCATATTGGTGGGCGAGGTGCGATGGGCGATGACCGCGCCGCGATACTCCTGATAATTATCCGGCGGCAGCCAGTTGTCACCGGCGACCACAAACTCCTCGAAAAATCCCCAGGTACGCCGCGCATTTTTTCGCAGAAAAAATAATTGTTCGGTGCTGAGTTGTATCGCCGGTGCGCGCAGCGGTTGGCTCAACCACCAGGTTATTGCCGGCGCCAGCAACCACAGCAACAGAATCGGTGCCGCAATCGGTAACGCAGTGGGGTCAAGCACGAGTATGGCGATGGCGATTGTGATCGCAGCGGCCGGCCCCACCCACATGCTGTACCACGCCTGCATAAAATCATTGCTGTGGTGGCGTTCGACTTCGCTCGACGCGCGCCATTCCAACAGGCGCCGATGGGTCAGCGTCAGCCGCACCAGCGTGCGCACAATGGCATCGAGACTGACGTAGGCGTCGAAGGGCAGGCATACCAGCGTCAGCAGCGCCTGCGCAAAGTGATTGCCCGCTGCTTTCGTTATCGCCAGTACATGTTGCCGCACCAGCATGTCGGGGGATTTGCGCAACGCATTCAGAGCCGAAACACTCAGCGGCGGAATCAGCAGCGCACCGAGCGCGACCAGGGTCCAGAACAGCGGCGATGGCGATAACAACCAGCCAAATACAAATAGCAGCGTCAGTGCCGACGAATTCAGGCTGCGCAATAAATTGTCGAGAATTTTCCAGCGCGACAACGCCGACAGCGGATTGCGCTGATAGCTCTGCGGTTTATCGGGACGCGTAGACGTACTGGCAGGTTCACCAGGATTGCTGCTCGGGCCGCGCGGAACTCGCGGCAACAACCACCCCAGCAATTGCCAATCACCGCGAGTCCAGCGTTGCCGGCGGCGCACATCGGCGCCGTATAACGCGGGATAGTCTTCGAACAACTGGCTGTCGCTCAACAAGCCCGCGCGGGCGATACAGCCCTCCAGCAAATCGTGACTGAGAATGCGATTTTCCGGAATGCGTCCCGCCAGCGCGCGTTCGAAAGCATCGACATCGTAAATGCCCTTGCCGACAAACGAACCTTCGCTGAAGACGTTTTGATAAACATCGGCGACCACGCGCGTGTAGGGATCGATACCGGCTTCGCCGCCGCACAAACGCGCATAACGCGATGCGTTAGCGCCGGTGATATTCATCGCGATGCCGGGTTGCAGGATCGCGTAGCCCGCGATAATGCGCTCTGCCGGTGCGCCGGTCCCGCCGTCGGCAAAACGTGCGCGGTTCAATGGATGCGCCAGCGCACCGATCAACTCGCGCGCTGTATCGCGCGGCAGCTGCGTGTCGACATCGAGCGTGATGACATAGTTAATTTCGGTCAGTACGGCGACGTTGCCGATCACCCGTGAAAAGCGATGCGGTGAGCCGCTGCGTAGAAACGCATTCAGGTCGGCGAGTTTGCCGCGTTTGCGTTCGTACCCCATCCAGATACGCTCCTGCGGATTCCAGGTGCGCGGCCGATGCAGCAGGAAAAATAAATCGGTGCGATTGTATTTGGCATTGAGCAGCGTGATTGCGTCGACCAGCGCCTGCAGTAAATCGTCGTCACCCGCGCAGGTCTCGGTATCGGCTTGCAGAAATCCCGTGAGTAACGCGAAGTGGATGCGGTCGTCGCGATTGGCGAGAAACCGTACCTCCAGCGCTTCGCACAATTCGGCCACTACTGCGGCATTGCTCAGCAACGTTGGCACCACCACCAGCGTGCGCGCCGTGGCGGGAACGCCGGCAGAAAAATCCAAACGCGGCAGCGCGCGCGACGGTGTCAGCAGCGTCACCAGCCAGTTCACCAACACCACAGATAAGCGGCTCGCACACAGCGCCAGCAGTAACGCGATTGCGGCCAGCGGCCAACCGCGCCAGCCATCGAGATATGCCTGCGCTGTCAGCGGCGCCGTCAGCAAGGCAGTGGCGAATGCGATCGCACCGAGAAAAATCACCAGGGCCTGTTGTTTGCTGAAACGCGCGATGCGTGTGGTGTGCGACGGTTGTTTCGTCACCGCCCGCTCCAACTCGGCAGCGCCGGCATCGATCAGAAAAAACCCGACATGCGCGGCGCGCTCGTCGCCGCGTTGCGCCGCAGCGCGGGCCAGTTCGAGCGCGCTGCGGGCAATATCACTTTCGGAAAATGCCGAGCCGCGGGCAGTTTTTTCCACCGCGTGCCGATAGGCATCGCGGGTCGAGAACGTCATGGCTTGATAAGTACCGGCGGGATCGTCAGACAAAATGTGTTCGACGGTGCTGGCTGCTTCGACAAATTCACGCCAATCGGTGGCGCTCAGAAAGCGCAAACTCCCGATGCTATTGCCGATCGAAACCTGATCGGCTGCCTGTTGTTGCGCCTCCAGCCGCACCAATTGCTCAATCGTCAAATGCGACTCGGCGAGCAACTGTTCGATCCATGCCAGCGGCAAGGTCGACGCCGGAATATGTCCCTGCAAACGCCGCGCGAGTTCGGCAACAAATGCGCTCACCATCGGTGGGTGCGAGCGCGCCATATCCGAGATGACCAGGATCAGGCTTTTCGGATCTTTCTCCGCCATCTCCAGAATCTGATCGGCCCAGTTACCGGCAGCCTCGCGATGTTTGCGGCTGAGTGCGATGCGTACTGCGACCCGACGCAAATTCTCGATCAACGCCAGCCGCAACATGATGGGAATTGCCCACAGCTCACCGAGACTGAGTTCGGTGACTGTTTGGTACGACATGACAAATCGATTCAAGACGTCGAGATCGACACGTCCATCGCCGTGAGAAATTGTTTCCAGGGCAATATCGTAAACGCGCGGCAATCCGGCCGAGGGGCCGCTGGCCAGGCGCGGCAGCGCACGGCTGTAACCCTTGGGGAAATGCCTGCGAGCAGTCCGAATCTGATCTTCTACTAAATAAAAATTGTCCAGCAACCATTCGGCAGCGGGAATCGGCAGACGATCAGCCTGTTCGGCCAGCTGTGTGCACACATCGACCAGCACAGCCTCGTTATTGGTCAGGCGCGCAAGCAGTTGATCGGTGCCAAATCCCGCGTCCAGTTTGTGCGCAGTTGCGAGCCGGCGCGCATGCAATTCCATCTGGTCCGCGCTGAACAGCTCCGAGCGCAGTGGTGGATCGGCAGCGGTGTTGGGATCGCTCAAACCAAGCGTTTTTTTAAACCAGTGGTTCGTGCGAAACAAAGAAAAATAGCGGAGCAGATTAACCTTGCTTAACATCAACAATCTTGCCTTTTTACAGCGGCGCGTTGCGCTCGCTAGGCACCGGGCCAACAGCGTAGTCATGTCTGTGCGCGGGGTATGTGCGCTAGCGTACATACTTGCTGTTATTTTCCCGGGAGCGATCGAACACAGCTGTGGGCAGATCACGGTAATAATGTGAATTCATCGAAATCAGACGTAATACATATCTATCTACAGCGCTTTACCCTACTCTGGCTGTCGATTTTTGCAGGAGCTTGACCATGACCCTCTCTAAAGAAGCGACATCCAGGAAAAAATCCGAAAAAGCGGCAGAGAACCACGATTCAATCGCGATTCAGACGGCGGCGTTTCTTAACAGCGGCGGAAAAATCCAACAGATACAGACAGGTTCGAGCAACTATGTGTATGGGGCGCCCAAACACACGGCTAAAAGCAAATAACATTTGAAGCTGAAAATGGTGATGGACTGGGTCAGCGTAGCTAACGATTGGGACTACTACCGCGCCAAGGTCAAGGCGCGGTGGGGGAAACTTGGCCCCGAACATATCGATGTGATTGCCGGCGATCGCGCTCAGCTCGCTGCCGCAATCCGCGATGTCTACGGCATCGGCAGCGCTGATGTGGAAAATCAGATTCAATACTTCGAAGCGCGCAACCAGGATTACCGGCCGGAAACTTCCTCCTGTAGCCGCTGGCGCAGCTTTCAAATCCGCCGATAAATACCAAGCTCAGATCTGGAGCCGGC
>JBEVMI010000215.1:0-5410 GCA_040508685.1 Spongiibacteraceae bacterium | reverse complement strand
CTCAAATCGCCTTGAAAGCCACACCAGTGTCGGGGGGAGAGACAATAGTCGGTAGCCGAGCTCAAATTAACCCGAACAATTTTCACCGGCTAGTGATTCGCCGACGAACGGCGCGAAGCGAAAAACTCACCCCTTCCGATCAATCGCAAACGGCGCAAACGCCTGACACACCGGCATCAACTGAATGCTGTTGATATTCACATGCGCCGGTCTTGTCGCCGCCCACATGACGGTTTCGGCGACGTCATAGGCCGTCAGCGCCTGGGTGCCGGCGTAGACATTCGAGGCTTTGGCATCGTCGCCGTGAAAACGCACGGTGCTGAATTCGGTGCCGCCGGTGAGGCCCGGTTCGATATCGGTGACGCGAATATTTTTGCCGAACAAATCCGCGCGCAGGTTCAGCGAGAATTGATAGACGAAGGCTTTGGTGGCGCCGTAGACATTGCCGCCGGGATACGGAAATTCGGCGGCGGTCGAGCCGATGTTGATGATGTGGCCGCGGCCGCGCGCGACCATGCCGGGCAGGGCGGCGCGGGTGCAATACATCAGGCCTTTGATATTGGTATCGACCATCTGATCCCAGTCGTCGATCTGTGCGGCGTCGGCGGCTTCGAGTCCCAGCGCGAGCCCGGCGTTGTTGACCAGCACGTCGACAGCGGCAAATTCCGTCGGCAGGTTGTCGAACGCAGCGCTGACTGCGGTGTTGTCGCGCACATCGAGCTCGACGCCATGCAAATTCGCGCCGAGTTCGTTGTGCAATTGTTCGAGGCGTTCGCGGCGGCGGCCGGTGGCGATCACGCGATGGCCCGCCGCGATGGCCTGTTGCGCGATGGCGCTGCCGAAACCGGAGGTCGCGCCGGTGATAAAAATAATCATGCGTTCTGCTCCACGTTCTGCGGTTTATCCCACGCCAGCCACTCGGCTTTCAGCCACGCGTAGAACACCGGTGCCGCGACCACACCCGCCGGTCCGAAAATACGTTCCATCACCAGCATCGCCAATAACAGTTCAAAGGCTTTGGCGTCGATGCTGACGCCGACGATGCGCGCGTTGACGAAATATTCGAGTTTGTGGATCACGATCAGAAAACACAGCGACGCCACCGCGATCGCCAGCGAATGGCTGAGGCTGATGACGGCGATGACGGTGTTGGAAATCAGGTTGCCGACCACCGGCAGCAGGCCGGCGATAAAGGTCACGGCGATCAGGGTTTTGGTCAGCGGCAGGTGCACGTCGAACAGCGGCAGCACGACGACGAGATAAATGCCGGTGAGCAGCGTATTCAACGACGAAATTTTTACCTGCGCCGACGCCACGCGCCAGAACGATTCGCGCAGCGCGGCCATCTGCAGGACCAGCAGCCGGCTTTTGTAGCCGAGAAAATCATGCGGCACCGCGGTATTGAGGGAGATCAAGGCGCCGATCAGGATGCCGATCAAACCCAGCCCGATCGAGGTGAGCGCGCCGAGGCCAACGGTGCCGATCGCCGCCGCGTGGGTGCGCAGCCAGCCGACCAGGGTTGCCAGCAGCGCATCCTGTTCCGGCACCGTATTGCGCAGGCCTTCCGGTAGCCAGTCGCGCGCCGACGCCAGAATATCGCTCATGCGCAGCGCCAGCTCGTTGATGTCGCGGCCCTTGCTCAGCAGCAGATGAAATCCGAAACCAATGCCGAGCAACGCCAGCACGACGACGACGGTCACGATCGATACCGCTATCCAGGTCGAATGACTGCGGTTGGGCGTGAGGATACGCGCCGAAAATTTCGTCACCAGCACATACACCAGCAAGCCGCTGTATATCGGAATCAGCAGGCCGAATTTGACGGCGGCCAGAAACAGCAATGCCGCGCAGACGAAAGCGGCGAAACGCGCGTGCGACGACGCCAGCGGCAGGACATTGAGCATGTTGGTTCCAGAGTCGGCGAGCGACGGCGGTGGTTCGAAAAAAATCGGGCGCACTATGTGGAGAGCCCGGGCCTGTTGACGAACCCGCGGCGGCTTCATTGTAGTGGGCGCGGCGCCTCCAGCCTATCCCGCAGCCGACGCGCGATGCCCTGCGAAAATGCGAGTGCTCCGGCGCCGAAGCAGCGGTTTTTGCCGTGGTAGGCTCGCCGCACAGCGAGATCCGCTTTCGATAAAACAATAAGCAAGGGAAATCCGATGACAGATGACGTGGTGTCTTCGCGCGCAGCCGCAACCGGATTGCCGTGGTTCTACGGCTGGAATGTATTGTTCGTGTCATTGATGTCGGTCGCGATGACGATCGGCATCGTGGTCTCGTCGTTCACGTTTTTTGTGATGTCGTGGATGGAAGAGTTCGGCGGGTCGCGGGCGCAGATCATGCTGGCATTGTCGGCGGCGCAACTGGTATCGGGTTTCGTGTTTCCGTTTGCTGGCCGCGCGATGGACAAATATCCGATCCGCCTGGTGGGTGCAGCGGGATTGCTCGCGCTGGCGGGTGGACTCTTACTGGTTTCGTTCGCGACGGCACTATGGCAGCTGATGGCGATTTACGGCGTGCTGCTCTCCGCTGCCAACGCACTCGCCGGGCCGCTGCTGGCCCAGACACTGGCAGCGCGCTGGTTTCGTGCGCGCCGCGGTATGGCGATCGGCATCTCCACGCTCGGCACTGCGCTCGGCGGTTTCGTGTTTCCGCCGCTGGTCGCCGCGATGCTGGTTTATATGGGCTGGCGTCCCTCTTTTATATGGCTGGCGGTGCTGGTGCTGGTGGTGGGGGTGCCGGCGCTACTGCTGGTGATCGCCAATTCGCCGGAGGACAAGGGCATCGCGCCAGAGCCGGAGGGTAAACACGCTGCGCCCGCGGACGCCGTCAACGCGTGGACCACGGCGTCGATTCTGCGCGAGCCGGTGTTCTGGTTTCTGGTGGTAGGTTTCCTGACCATGCTGATTGTGTCGACGGGGCTGATGACGAACATGGGCCCGTATGCGCTGGACCTCGGTATCGATACCCAGGGCGGTGCGTTCCTGCTGTCGGTGTGGTCGTTGATGATGATGATCGGCAAGGTCTTGTTCGGCGTGCTCGCGGATCGTTTCGATCACCGCGCGCTGTATTTTGTCGGGCTGGCTTTTTTTGCCGGTGGCACCGTGCTGCTCGCCAGCGAGCCGAGTTATGCGCTGATGTTTGCGGTGGTATTCCTGATGGGCATGGCCAGCGGCGGCCAGGCGCCGCTGATGGGTGCGATGATCAGCCAGCATTTCGGGCCGCTCGCGTTCGGCAGCGTGATGGGGTTGTATCTGCTGTGCATCCGCCCGGTCGCGTTTGCGGCGCCGCTGGCGGCGTGGGTGCGCGATCACACCGGCAGCTACGATTATTTCTGGCTCGGCGGGCTGGCGGTGACGGTGCTGTTGTCGCCGCTGATCCTGCGCGTCAAACCGCGGCCGCCGCTTTCTGCTCCGGGCTGAGAGCCGCTTTGGCAGGTTGCATTACAGGGCGGTAATTGCCGGCCAGGGTCGACTGCGCCACACTTCGCGCTCCCCGCCGTCACGCTATAAAAAAAAGCCATGACTGAAAAATTGCCGCAACGCCCACCCGTCGCGCTCGTGCTGATTGCCCTGATATTTGCCGAACTCACCGCGGGTTTTGAAACCACGATGATCTACGCAGCGCTGAAAACGCTGATGCAGACTTTCCACAATCCCATCGGCGTCGGCTGGCTGATCACGATTTATCTGCTGGTATCGGCGGCAGCCGCGGCGATCTGCGGGCGGCTCGGCGATATCTACGGGCGCCGCCGCATGGTGCTGATCGTGCTGGGCATGGCGGTGGTCGGGTCCTTCGTCAGCGCCTTCGCGACGTCGCTGCCGTGGGTCATTTGCGGCCGCGGCATCCAGGGCATGGCTGGCGCGATCATGCCGCTGTGTTTCGGCCTTGCCCGCGAAAACCTGCCCGAGGACAAAGTCGCGCTGGGTATCGGCGTGGTTACGGCGACGGCTTCGGTCGGTGCCGGCGCGGGTCTGATCGTCGGCGGCCTGTTGATCGACAATTTCAGCTGGAATGCCATCTTCATGGTCAGCGGCACCATGGCCGTGATATCGCTGATCGGTGTGCGCCTGTGCGTGCCGCCATCGCCGGAGCGGCGCACCGGCGAAAAGCTCGATCTGCTCGGCGGCCTGTTATTCGTGCCGGCCATCGCCGCGGTGCTGCTGGCGATCAGCAATGGCGCCGCATGGGGCTGGCTCGACAGCCGCACGCTCGGCCTCACCGCAGGTGGCCTGGCATTGCTCGCATTCTGGGTATTTTACGAATTGCGGCAAAAAACGCCGCTGATCAATGTGCGGCTGCTGGCCAACCGCAATGTCGCGACTGCCAATATCGTGATGGCGCTGATCGGCCTCGGCACCATGAACGTGATGCAGATATTGTCGCTGCTGGTGCAACAGCCGGCCTGGACCGCGATCGGTCTCGGCGCCACGGCCACCATGGCCGGGCTGATGAAGCTGCCGTCGAATGTGTTCGGGGTGTTCGCCTCGACCTGGAGCGGTTATATGTCCGGCAAACGCGGCGGCCGTTTTTCAATGATCTGCGGCATCAGCATTTTCACGACGGGCTGGCTGCTGCTGATTCCAATGCACAGCTCGATCTGGGAAGTCATAGCGATGCTGGTGCTGATCAGCGTCGGCACCTCGATTGCCTATACCGGCGTGCCGAGCCTGATCGTGGCCACCGCGCCGGCGGATCGCACCAGCGAAGCGACCGGGCTGATGACGGTGATCCGTTCCGTCGCGCAAGGCATCGGCGCGCAGCTGATCGTGTTCCTGCTGGCTACCGAAACCATCAGCGATGCGACGCAGGGGCCGGGAATCTTTCCGGCCCGAGATGCCTACCTATTGGCTTTTGCCGTGATCGGGAGCACCGGTGTGCTGGCGGCGCTGATCGCGCTGACGCTGCCGAAGGCGCGACCGCTACCGCAGCCGGCGCCCGCCTGAGCCGGCGTGGTCTTTCTGGTTAGGGCGTTACGTGCTTGATGGCAGTGGCAGTGCAAACACCGGCTGTCGTGTCATCAGTTCCGCGAACGCATCCGCCGGCAGTGCCGGGCTGAAGTAATAACCCTGCGCTTCGTCGCAGCCGTGGGTTTGCAGGAACCGCAGCTGATCTTCACGCTCGACACCTTCGGCGACCGTGCGCAGGCCGAGTACCCGCCCCAGGCCGATCACGGTTTTGACGATTTCGCCGCCGTCGCCGACGTCATCTTTATGGTTGATACCAGCTATGAAGGATTTGTCGAGTTTCAGGTGATCGAACGGCAGCCGTTTCAGATAGGTCAGCGACGAATAGCCAGTGCCGAAATCATCCATCGAAAATTTCACGCCGCGTTGTCGCAGCCGTTGAATGGTCGCGACGATCTCGTCGTGTTGTTCCATCAGCACGCTTTCCGTCAATTCCAGTTCCA
>JBEVMI010000172.1:0-4104 GCA_040508685.1 Spongiibacteraceae bacterium | reverse complement strand
GCGACAGATTTATCGAATCCGTAATGTGCAGAAACATGGACCACCCCCTTAGAAAATAAAGTGTTAAGCGAGGGCAGCTGAAATGCTGGAAGGAAGAAACACACCTCTGCATCTACGCGTGCTCGTCATCGATGATGAGCTGACACAGGAAACTGCCGATGGGCGTGCCGCGCGCGCATTGGTGCATGGTCTGCAGGCACGCAACCTGGAAGTGATACAGGCCATTTCCGCCGCCGACGGCATGTCGGTCATTACTTCCGATGCAGCGATTCACGCCGTACTGATGGACTGGACGCTCGGCGACGATGATGTCGATTCGCACGCCAAGGCGAAACAGCTGCTCGCCTATATTCGCCAGCGCAACGATCGCGTGCCGATTTTCCTGATGGCTGAACGCAAGGAATCCGCGAAATTTCCGGTCGAGATCATGCAGCTCGCCGACGAGTACATCTGGACGCTCGAAGACACCGCATCGTTTGTTAGCGGACGCGTCGAGGCCGCTGCACGCCGTTATCTCGAAGACATGCTGCCGCCGCTGGCGGCAGCGCTCGGACGTTTCGCCAAGGTCAACGAATACTCCTGGCACACGCCCGGCCACACCGGCGGCACCGCATTCCTGAAATCCCCGGTCGGTCGGGTTTTCTACGATTTTTTCGGCGAGAACCTGCTGCGCACCGATCTGTCGATCAGCGTCGGCGAACTGGGTTCGCTGCTCGATCACAGCGGCCCGATCGGCGAATCGGAAAAATATGCGGCGCGCGTGTTTGGTTCGCATCGCACTTATTGCGTCACCAACGGCACGTCGACCTCGAACCGCATGATTTTCATGGCGGCGCTGACCAAAGATCAGATCGCGCTGTGCGATCGCAATTGCCACAAATCGATCGAACACGGACTGACGCTGACCGGCGCGATTCCGACCTATTACGTGCCGCTGCGCAATCGCTGGGGCATCATCGGCCCGATCCATCCGGACCAGTTCGAACCGGCATCGATCGCACATGCCATCGCCACCAATCCGCTGGTACACGCCGGCGTCGCGCGCAGACCGGTGTACAGCGTGGTGACCAACTCGACCTACGACGGCCTCTGCTACAACGCGAAATCGGTGGAAGCGCAACTCGGCGATACCGTCGATCGCGTGCATTGGGATGAGGCGTGGTACGGCTACGCGCGTTTTAATCCCATTTATCGCGACCGCTTCGGCATGCGCGGCGATGCCAAGGATCACACCGGGCCAACGGTATTCACCACGCATTCGACGCATAAATTATTGGCGGCGCTGTCGCAGGCCTCGTATCTGCACATTCGCGACGGCCGCAGTGCAATCCCGCATGCGCGTTTCAACGAAGCATTCATGATGCATTCGTCGACCTCGCCGCTGTACACCATCATCGCGTCGAACGACATCACCTCGGCGATGATGGACGGCCAGGGCGGGCTGACGCTGACCAACGAATCGATCCAGGAAGCGGTGGCGTTCCGGCAGACGATGGGACGCATCCACGCGCATTTTGCCGATAAAAAAGACTGGTTTTTCAATACCTGGAATGCCAATCAAGTCGCAGTGCCCGGTAAAAATAAACGCCTGCCTTTCCATGAGGCGCCACCGGAACTGCTCGCGACCGATCCGCAGGCGTGGGTCATGCATCCCGGCGATGACTGGCACGGCTTCGACACGCTGCCCGACGATTACTGCATGCTCGATCCGATCAAGGTATCGATCGTGACGCCCGGCGTTGGCAAGAGCGGCAACCTCAAAAAATCGGGCATTCCGGCAACGCTCGTCACCGCCTATCTCGATCGCCACGGCATTCAGGTCGAGAAGACCACCGACTTCACCGTGCTGTTTTTGTTTTCGTTCGGCATCACCAAAGGCAAATGGGGCACGCTGGTGACGGCGCTGCTCGATTTCAAAAAAGATTACGACGCCAATCTGCCGCTGGAGCAAGCAATTCCAGGACTGGTCGCGAATCACCCCGAGCGTTACGGCAAGCTCGGCCTACGAGAGTTGGCCGACGAAATGTTCGAGCAGTTAAAAGATTCGCAGCAGACGCATTGGCTGGCACAGGCATTTTCGACACTCCCGACGCCGTTGATGACACCCGCCGCCGCCTATCGCGAACTGGTGCTCGACCAGATCGAACACGTCGGACTCGACGACATGGCCGATCGCGTGCTGGCGACCAGCGTCGTGCCGTATCCACCGGGTATTCCGATGCTAATGCCGGGCGAAAGTGCCGGCCCGGCCGATGGCCCCTATCTCAGCTATTTGCGGGCGCTGCGCGACTGGGATCGACGTTTCCCCGGCTTCGGCCACGACACGCACGGCATCGAAAATCAGGACGGCGTTTATTTCATGCAATGCCTGCGGCGCACGGCAGTGACTGCACCCACGGCAACACCGGCGGCCATTAAAGCCAAGGCGGCTCCCAAGGCGGCTCTCAAGGCGAAAATCGCCACGCAACCTCCAGCGGGAGGTGCGCAATGATTCCGCGTTCTGTGAAAGTGCCAACGATTCCAATTCCCTTCAATCGGCTGTTGAAAATCGTTGCGATTGTCGATTCGTCGAATGCACAGACAAAAGAATTACTGGCGTGCCTGAGCGCCGAAGGTTTCACCCTCGAAATCACCGAAAACTGCGATCGTCATATTGATGAAGATACTGACGTGGGCACCTATATCGCGCTGGTCGATGGCGAACGCCTTGAAAAAGCGCGCGCGCTGGCGCTGGCGGTGCGGGCACGCGGTTTCACGACACCACTCTGGGTGCTCGCAGACTCGCATCGCATCAGCGATCTCGCCGTTATCGGCGCGCTGGGCGAAGTCGCCGGCTATATCTATCTCGGCCAGCAGACGCCTGTGTTCTACGCCAAGCAGGTGATTTCCAGCCTGATCAAATACGGCATGACGTTGTTGCCGCCGTTCTTCGGTGGCCTGATGGCCTACGACGCGGAAGCGACCGTCGCGTTCGATTGCCCCGGTCATCAGGGCGGCCAGTTCTATCGCAAGTCACCCGCGGGCCAGCTGTTCTTCAAATATTTTGGCGAAAGTATTTTTCGCAACGATCTGTGCAACGCCGACGTCGATCTCGGCGACCTGCTGATTCACGAAGGCGCAGCGTTAAGGGCGCAACAGCACGCCGCCGAAGTGTACGGCGCCGACCGCACGTATTTTGTGTTGAACGGCACCAGCACCTCGAACAAAGTCGTCGCCAACGCATTATTGCGGCGTGGCGATCTGGTGCTGTTCGATCGCAACAACCACAAATCGCTGCATCAGGGCGCGCTGGTGCAGGCCGGCGCGTTGCCGGTATTCGTACCGACCGCACGCAACGGCTTCGGCATGATCGGCGCCGTCGACTGGGATGCGTGGGATGAAAATTATCTGCGCGAACAGATTCGCAACCATCCCCTCGTCACCGATCCCGAACGGCACAACGCACCACGCCCGTTTCGTCTCGCCTGCATTCAGCTCGCGACCTACGACGGCACCATCGTCAACGTTAAAAAGGTGCTCGAAAAAATCGGACACCTCTGCGACTACGTGCTGGGGGATGAGGCGTGGATCGGCTACAACGCGTTCCATCCGCTGTTCAACGATCACAGCCCGATGCGGCTGCAAAATCTCGGGCCGGATATGCCGGGATTATTTTCGACGCAATCGGTACACAAACAGGGAGCGGGATTTTCACAGGCTTCGCAAATTCACAAACGCGACGAACACCTGCGCGGCCAGCAGCGTTACGTCGAACATAAACGTTTTAACGAATCGTTCCTGATCAACGCGTCGACGTCGCCGTTTTATCCGCTGTTCGCGTCGCTCGATGTCAATGCAAAAATGCATGCAGGCAAGGCCGGCGAAGTGATGTGGGACCGCTGCATCGAACTCGGTATCGAGGCACGCAAGAAATTTCGCGAGTTCCAGAATTTTTACGCGCGCAGCGGCCGCGACGAACAGGAGCAGTGGTTTTTCGATCCATTCGTGCCCGACCGCGTGACAATTCGCGCCTCGCGTTTTACCGACGATGTCACCGATATGCCGTGGGAAGATTTGCCGACGGATGTCATCAAGAACGAACAGCAATGCTGGACGTTCCAGCCG
>JBEVMI010000154.1:0-5209 GCA_040508685.1 Spongiibacteraceae bacterium | reverse complement strand
GCGGGTAATTTGTCGATCTGCTCCTGCAACGGCGCGCTGTCGTAGTTTTTCCACTCGACCGGCGTCGTCGAATACACGCCGACCGCATGGGTCGACAGGAAACCGCCATTGGCACCAACCAGCGCAAATTTGCCGGGATTGGAGCGCACGCGTGTCGCTGCTTCGGCAATCGCGTGCATCGAATAGTTGTTGCCGGGGCCACCAAAGAACGGCAGGCCACCGGTCAGGGTCAGGCCGCGCGGATCATCGATATCGAGGCCGAGCGCGTCGCAGGCGCACAACACCGCAATCGGGAAACAGCTGTAAATATCGATAAAGCTGATGTCATTGATGCCGATGCCGGCATTGTCGAGTGCGGTGTGGTACGCGAGTTTCATCGCCGGCGATGCGCCGAGATCGGCACGCTCCAGCACTGCGCGCTCATGCGCACCGGCGTAACCGTGCAGGAATACCCAACGATTTTCGTCGATGCCCAGTTCCTGCGCCACGCCGACCGATGTCAGCAACACTGCAGCGCCCTGATTGACCTGATCGCGCGCGACCATCAAACGTGTATAGGGATCGGAGATCATGCGATTGCGTTCGGTGGTGGTGCCGATTTCATCCGCCGAATACGCTTTCGGACCGGATGACGAATACGGATTGTCAGCCGACACGCGCGAAAAACGCGCAAACAGTTTGCCGATGATTTTTGCGTAGTCCTCGCGCGTTAACCCGAGACGATGGCGACGCGCCTGCTCGAATACCGGGTAGGTCGATACCGGCATCATCATGCCGTGCTGCGCCATGTGGCGCGTGCGCAATATCTGTTTCTGATTGCGATCTTCCAGTTGGCCGTCGACGTTCTCGTTCCAGTCCAGTTCCTGCTTTTGCGTCTGCGCATTGCGCTGCGTCGACGCGGCTTCAGCGCCGAACACCAGCGCCATCTTCACCTCGCCGGCAAAAATCTTTTCGCAGAATTCGCTGACCAATATTTGCGGCTCGTCGCCGCAGGCCGGCGAATAAACCGCCGTCGCGGGATTGGCGCCGATGCGGTTGGCCACCGAACGCGGAAAATTATTGGTCGAGCCAAACGGCACCAGCATTTTGCGGGCAGCGGGCGGGACGGAATCGGCCACCAGACGCACACCGGCGACAGCATCGATCAACCCAGCGAGTTTCTCGACACCGCCGAATCCGGCCGCATCCTCACAGGCGAGGCGCGCTGCCGCCGCGGCGAGATCCGCGGGCGACATAGCCTGGTAATTGGCGTCATCGAGCTTTTCGTTGTATTGGCCGACGCCAATCAGAATCGGCGTGTTGGGATTGAGCACCATGGGAACCTCTCTTGGTGGTGAACTACCTGTACCGCGAATTGCGACAGGCCAGCTTGGTTGTGATTTAAAAATTGGGGGATCGAATGGCCGCCGATGCAACCGGAATCACGCGTTATCGGATAGAAAAGTGGGTGCGGCAATATAACGCAGACAAGCGAAATCCGGCCAGCGCGACCGGATTAACGCTCAATTACAGAGTGCAGATTTATTCGCGGGCAAGCAGCAGGCTGACACCAAACACACCGCCGTCAGCCGCGGCTATGGCGACCTGCGGATCGTTGGCGACCTGGCGTGCCTCGCCTTCGCCCCACAGCTGCACACAGGCTTCATGCAGCAGGCCGAAGCCGTGCGTCCGTCCCGCCGACAACTGGCCGCCGTGGGTATTGATCGGAATTTCGCGCACATAGGAGATTCCTGGCAGCTCGTTTATTGGTTTAGCCGGCCAGGATTTAGCATTGAGGCGCGTGAGCTTGACACAGGAAATGAAGAACCTTCATTAACGAGCACCGCCACCGCTAGCACAACGTCGTATCGATGATGACCATTTTACAAGCGCGAGCCGCCGGTCGCTTCGATCATCTGACCGGTGATCCATCCGCAATCCGGAGATACCAGCGCAGCGACAGCACCGGCGATGTCGTCGGGCTGGCCGACACGGCCAAAAACGCAGCCTTTTACCAGCATCGCCCTGGTGTCGGGATTGCTGGTCAGATGGGTGGTGAGATCGGTTTCAACCAACCCCGGCAAAATCGCGTTGACGCAAATTTTGCGCGGTCCCAGCAATTGCGCCAGCGACAGCGTGATCGAATTGATTGGCGTTTTCGATGCCGCATAGGCTGCGAGCCCGGGCATCGCGCCGCGCGAGGACAGCGACGAAATATTCACCACTCTGCCACCATCGCGCAGGCGCGGAATGGCGAACTTCGAAACGAAAAACAGCCCTTTGATATTGGTATCGAACAGCAGATCGAACGCTTCTTCAGTGGTCTCTTCAAAGCCCATCGAGCCGGTACCTATGCCGGCGTTATTCACCAGAATATCGATTTTTTCCGAACCCGCGCGCGTCTGAAATTCACCATCTAGCGTACTGAACATGGCCTCGATGGCGGCCACCGAACGCACGTCGCACTGAATCGCAAACGCCTTGCCGCCTTCGTTCGCGATAACCGCCACCACTTCGTCGGCAGCAGCGCGGCTGTTGCCGTAATGCACGGCAACCAGCGCACCATCGCGCGCGAGACGCAAGGCGATGGCTCGGCCGATACCGCGTGCAGCGCCGGTAACGAGCGCGGTTTTTCCTTCCAGCGATTTGGTCATGACAATCTCCCGATCGATCCAATTATTTTCGTGAATTTGCGCGAACGACGGCCACCCTCAGCCAACCACTTCGGAACCTTTAATGAAATGTTTTTGCAACGCTTCGCGCACGAAACCCGGCAGCGGTTGACTGCGCTGGCCGTCCGAACACACGACGATGGCATCGCTGAGCGCCACACAGGCACCCTTCTGAAACATCGCGCAGCCGATCTGATACGACGAATTACCGATATGTTTGATGCCGACCGCCACCGTTACCGGCTCCGGATACGATACTTCGCGCAGAAAACTGAAACGCAGATCCGCGGCTACCACGCGCATTTGCGAAGCCAGCTTGGCGAAATCACCCTCGCGCGAAAAAAATGCAAAACGAATCCGGGACTCTTCGAACAGACGCATGATCGCGACGTTGTTGATATGGGCCTGCGGGTCCATATCGCCGAAGCGGGTCTGCAGCTCGATCGAAAATGGATAATTATTCAATTGCAAACGATATGGGTCTGGCTTCATATAACGCAGTCACTGCCATTTTTTGAAGCAGTCATCTTATGCCAGCGGTTTGCGCTTCGACAGGCCCGAGCCGCAAACGCGAGTATCTCAGCCACCCCACTCACAGGAGCAATAAGAATGCGTTTTACCCATAAGGTTGCCTTTATCACCGGCGGCGCCATCGGCTTCGGCCGCGCCTTTGCCAACGCGTTAAACACCGAAGGCGCCCGGGTCGCGATTGCGGATATCGATCTGTCCGCGGCACAGGCCACCGCTGCGGCGCTGAACGAAACCGGGGTAAATGCGATTGCGGTACACTGCGATGTCGCCGACGAACACAGTGTCGACCGCGCGGTGGCGGAAACCATCGAAAAATTCGGCGGTATCGACATCTTGATCAACAACGCCGGCAAACACCTCACCAAATACAACCAGCCCTTCGGCACGCTGACCCGCGCCGAAGTACGGTCCGTATTCGAAGTCAATGTCATCGGCATCGTCAATTGTTCGATCGCATGCCGCGACTCGATGCGCACGCGTGGTGGCGGCGCCATGCTGAATATTTCGTCGATCGCCGGTTATGCGAGCACGTCACCGTATGGCGTTTCCAAACTCGCCGTGCGCGGCCTGACCATTGCGTTCGCGACCGAATTTTCCGCCGACAAAATTCGGGTCAACGCCATCGCGCCGGGGTTGATGGGTACCGAAAATGCACTCGCCGATTTACCGCAAGCATTGGTCGATGAATTCACCAATAAACTGCAACTGGTAAAACGACTCGGCGGCATGGATGACATCGTCAATGCGATGTTGTTTTTATGTTCGGACGAGGCCAGTTTTGTTACTGGGGAAACGCTGAAGGTTTCCGGTGGATTTCCGTTGTCGATCTGATGTGCGGTTGCGGTGCTGTCGGTGTTGCGGGGACACGCAACGACATACATCCATGCGCCTAAAGCATTAGCGTTGCTCATGGGGCGGGCTCTATAGGCTCGGGTGGCAAGTCCGGAGCGAGTCCTTTAATTCAATTGAGTGGAGAGGGGCAACTCCGTAGAATTTTTAATTTCAGTCACAGCAATGTGCGAATGCATTTCGCGAATTAGCGGCATCGTCAATAAATGTTCGCGGATAAATCGTTCGTAGTGACGGACATCGCGGGTGATGATCTTCAGCATGTAATCCCAAGCGCCGGTCATCGTGTAACACTCGACCACTTCGGGAAAACGCCGAACGTCCTGCTCAAATTCTTCTATTTGATCACGCCCATGCGCGGACAAATTCACGGTCGCGAACACCACCACCTCCATGCCGAGCTTGTCGCGATCCAGCAGCGCAACCCGTCGCTGCACCAGCCCGGCCTGTTCGATACGATTGATACGGCGCCAGCACGGCGACTGCGACAAGTTCAGCGCGCGCGCGATATCGGTAGACGTGAGACCGGCATTGCCTTGCAGCAGCTGCAGAATGGCCAAATCTTTTCCATCCAGTTCGACCGACATAATGTCACCTCGTTTGCTGGCGGTTGCTGCATAGACTATGCGTCATATGACCTAAAGCATAGGCAAATAACATAAAAATTCCCATACCGACGAGCTAGGCTAAGAACAATCAAAGCGGTCTCTGCATGAAGAAGGAGATTGACCGTGAACGCCCGCCCTGCGCCCCACAGCACCAACGTTAGCCACCCCCCGCTTCGTCAAATCAGTCTCGATGATAAGTATCGCCTCGACTCCACCGTTGCTTATCTCTCCGGCATCGAAGCCCTGGTGCGGTTGCCCAACCAGCAACACCAGCGCGATCTCGAACGCGGCCTCAACACGGCGGGATTTATTTCCGGCTATCGCGGCTCGCCGCTCGGAGGCCTGGACCAAACCTTGTGGAAAGCGAAAAAATTTCTCGACCCACACCACATCAAATTCATGCCGGCGATCAACGAAGATCTCGGCGCCACGGCAGTGTGGGGCAGTCAGCAAGTAAATTTATTCGAAGGCGCGCGTTACGACGGCGTGTTTGCGATGTGGTACGGCAAAGGCCCCGGCCTCGATCGCAGCATGGACGCGATCAAACACGCGAACATGTTCGGCACCTCG
>JBEVMI010000148.1:0-3414 GCA_040508685.1 Spongiibacteraceae bacterium | reverse complement strand
GATGCATACGACGCCGCCGAATTGCTGGGCTGGGTCGCGCAACAACCTCTGTTTTACCGCGAAGCGGATTATGTCTTGGTCCACGCAGGAGTGCCCCCCCAGTGGACCATCGACGAGACCGAGCGCCTGGCTGCTGAAGTCGCGGCAGTTCTCGCCAGCTCGCAACGCGAAACCTATCTGCGCGGCATGTACGGCGACGAGCCTGTAATCTGGTCGGATGCACTGCAAGGTCCCAAACGCTGGCGGGTTATCACCAATTATTTGACACGAATGCGCTTTTGCGCCGCTGATGGCACGCTGGATTTAACTCATAAAGAAGGCCCCGAAACTGCGCCGGCGGGCTTTACGCCCTGGTATGACGCACCCAATCGCCGCAGCGCCGGAACGCGCATCATTTTCGGGCACTGGGCAAGTTTGCTGGGCCGCAGCAACCGGCAGGACGCGATTGCGCTTGATACCGGCTGTGTCTGGGGCAACAAACTTTCACTGTTTGCGCTCGATACGGGCGAACAGATTTCCTGCCAATGCAGCTAGCGCAAACCCAATAAATTGCAGCGCCAATCCCATTGCCACCGCATTAAATAAAACCTTCCTTTAAATTTTTTGTTTATAAAGAAATTTATTTTTGCGCGCGAATGTCATAAAAAAGCGGAGCGTCGTCAGCACTCATCCGCCGCGAGTGCTACACCCTCGCGCAGTGATAACAATTTTCAGCGCGAAAACAATCTGTTGCAGGCGCGCGAGCACAGCGATCAAGGCTTGAACAGGGCGTTTGACATTAATTTTTATCCGCACCGCAACGGCGCAAAACCATCGAACAGTTATGACGGTCAGAGTGGGTGACGCTATTCTTGGAGCATGCCTTCCTTGTTGCCTCACAACAAATTTTGCCAATCGCCCTTGAAGAAGCACGCGAATTGCATACGCTTTAAGTACGCAGCAAAATCGAACCGGAATCAATTGCGCAGCGTAAATTTGCAAACGCGTTCCGAACAATCTGTCTACACCAGACATGTTACCGAACCGGCCGAATCACTCGCACAATTCGTTTCGTATGATCTGATTAGTGATACAGCGCCACCTGCCGAGGGTTTGATATGAGTATCTTCAACCACTTTCGCGATCGCTACGTTGCCACGCAAGAAGAGGAGTACAGCATCCAGGAGTACCTCGATCTCTGCAAAAAGGATCGCACGGTTTACGCCACCGCAGCGGAGCGACTGCTCGCAGCCATCGGCGAACCCGAAATGGTGGACACCTCGCGCGACTCGCGTCTGAGCCGAATTTTTCAGAACAAAGTCATTCGCCGCTACAAAGCCTTCGACGAGTTTTACGGCATGGAGGAAGCAATCGAACAGATCGTCTCCTACTTCCGTCACTCGGCGCAGGGACTGGAAGAGAAAAAACAAATTCTGTATCTGCTGGGCCCGGTCGGCGGCGGTAAATCCTCGCTCGCCGAACGCCTGAAATCGCTGATCGAACATCAGCCGATTTATGCACTGAAAGGTTCTCCGATTTTCGAATGCCCGCTCGGGCTGTTCGATCCGGACGAAGATGGCCATATCCTCGAAGAGGATTACGGCATCCCACGTCGTTACGTCAAAACCATCATGTCGCCGTGGGCGGTGAAACGCCTGCACGAATACAAGGGCGATATCAGCCAGTTCCGCGTCGTCAAACTGTATCCGTCGCGACTGGATCAGATCGCCGTCAGCAAAACTGAACCCGGCGACGAGAACAACCAGGATATTTCCTCGCTGGTCGGTAAAGTCGATATTCGCAAACTCGAGGAATTTCCGCAGAACGATCCGGATGCCTATGCATTTTCTGGCGGCCTCTGCCTCGCCAACCAAGGCATCATGGAATTCGTCGAGATGTTCAAGGCGCCGATCAAGGTGTTGCATCCGCTGCTGACCGCCACGCAGGAAGGGAACTACAACGGCACCGAAGGCATGGGAGCGATTCCGTTTGACGGCGTCATCCTCGCGCACTCCAATGAATCGGAATGGGCCGCGTTTAAAACCAACAAAAACAATGAGGCTTTCATCGACCGCGTTTATATTGTCAAGGTGCCGTACTGCGTACGGGTCGCCGAAGAAACCAAAATTTACGACAAACTCCTGATCAACAGCTCGCTGTTCAAAGCACCGTGCGCACCCGACACGCTGAAGATTCTGGCGCAATTTACCGTGTTGTCGCGCCTAAAAGAACCCGACAACTCCAATCTATTTTCGAAAATGCGTGTCTATGACGGCGAAAACCTGAAAGACACAGACCCGAAAGCAAAAAGTATTCAGGAGTACCGCGACAGCGCCGGCGTTAACGAAGGAATGGACGGACTGTCGACACGTTTTGCGTTCAAGATCCTGTCGAAGGTTTTCAACTTCGACCCGACGGAAATTGCCGCCAACCCGGTGCACTTGCTGTACGTACTGGAACAGCAGATCGAACAGGAACAATATCCGCAGGAAACCGCGGAAAAATATCTGCGTTTCATCAAGGAATATCTGGCGCCGCATTACATCGAATTTATCGGTAAGGAAATTCAGACGGCGTATCTCGAATCGTATTCCGAATACGGCCAGAACATTTTCGATCGTTATGTAACGTATGCGGACTTCTGGATTCAGGATCAGGAATATCGCGACCCGGAAACGGGTGAAATTCTCGACCGTGGATCACTGAACGAAGACCTCGAAAAAATCGAGAAGCCGGCCGGCATTAGCAATCCGAAGGATTTCCGTCACGAGATTGTCAATTTTGTACTGCGCGCGCGCGCCAACAACAACGGTCGCAATCCGGACTGGAGAAGTTACGAAAAATTGCGTGCGGTGATCGAGAAAAAAATGTTCGCCAACACAGAGGACCTGCTGCCAGTTATCTCGTTCAACGCCAAGGCTTCGACCGAAGATCAGAAAAAACACAACGAATTCGTCACGCGCATGGTGGAGCGCGGTTACACCGAGAAACAGGTGCGACTGTTATCCGAATGGTATCTGCGCGTACGTAAATCGCAGTAATCGCGCCCAGCGGGGCACTGCCCCGCTCTCACTGCCAGTTTAACGGCATGGCGCGAAATGGGTGGAGGACACGCAGTGGGCTACTTGATCGATCGGCGCCTCAACGGGAAGAACAAAAGTACCGTCAATCGCCAGCGTTTTTTGCGCCGCTACAAAAAACATATTCAACGCGCCGTACAAGATGCGGTCGGTAAACGTTCGATCACCGATATCGAGCAGGGCGAAAAAATCACTATACCCGGCAATGATGTCGGCGAGCCGGTATTGGGGCACGGCCCCGGCGGCAAACGCTCCATCGTGCATCCAGGCAACAAGGAGTTTATCGCCGGCGACAAGGTACCTCGTCGCGGTGGCGGCGGCGGGGGCGGAGGCGACGGCCGCGCCAGTAACTCCG
>JBEVMI010000094.1:0-3995 GCA_040508685.1 Spongiibacteraceae bacterium | reverse complement strand
TGCTCTAACCAACTGAGCTACAGGCCCATGAAAAGGGCTAAATTTTACTACTTTCCCCCACTAGGCGCTGAGTTGCCTGATCTAGCCAGCTGATTAAAGTCTGGGGGAGTGGCGCGAAAGTTCGCGCCTGCAGGGATCTATTCGTCGAGAAAACTGCGCAGGTGGTCGGAGCGCGACGGGTGGCGCAGTTTACGCAATGCCTTCGCTTCGATCTGACGAATTCGCTCCCGAGTGACGTCGAATTGTTTGCCGACTTCTTCGAGTGTGTGGTCGGTATTCATTTCAATGCCAAAACGCATGCGCAGCACTTTCGCCTCGCGTGCGGTCAATCCTGCCAGTACCTGACGTGTCGCTTCGCGCAGGCCTTCGCCGGTAGCGGCGTCGATCGGCGAGGCAATGGTGGTGTCTTCGATAAAATCCCCCAGATGCGAATCTTCGTCGTCGCCGATGGGCGTCTCCATCGAAATCGGTTCTTTGGCGATCTTGAGCACCTTGCGAACTTTGTCTTCCGGCATTTCCATGCGCACGCCGAGTTCTTCCGGCGTCGGTTCACGACCCATTTCTTGCAGCATCTGCCGCGAAATGCGGTTCAGCTTGTTGATGGTTTCAATCATGTGCACGGGAATGCGGATTGTGCGTGCCTGATCCGCGATCGAGCGCGTGATTGCCTGACGAATCCACCAGGTGGCGTAAGTGGAAAATTTATAACCACGGCGGTATTCGAATTTATCTACCGCTTTCATCAGGCCGATGTTGCCTTCCTGAATCAAGTCGAGAAATTGCAGGCCGCGGTTGGTGTATTTCTTCGCGATCGAAATTACGAGGCGCAGGTTGGCCTCGACCATTTCTTTCTTGGCGCGGCGCGCACGTGCTTCGCCGATCGACATGCGGCGATTGATTTCCTTGATGTCGGTGATCGACAGGTCGGTATTTTTTTCGATTTCGGCAATGCGGCGTTGGGCTTTGAGAATTTCTTCTTTGCGCTGATTCAGTTTGCTGCTGTATGACTTGCGCGCGGAAATATATTTTTCGATCCATTCCAGGTTGGTTTCATTGCCCTGGAAGTCGCGAATAAATACTTTGCGGTCGATGCCGCAGTCGCGCACGCTGATTTGCAAGATTTCTTTTTCCTGTGCGCGAATTTCGCTCAGAGTGTTGCGCACTAGTACAACCAGCGGATCGAACATGCGCGGCGTCAACTTGAAGAATTTGAAAACGTCGCCGAGTTGATGCAGTTCTTTCGCGGTTTGTTTGCTGTAACGGCCGTGTTTTTTGATGGACTTTTCGACTTTGTCGAATTGGTCCCGCAGCTCACCAAAACGCGTGCGCGCGATCTCCGGGTCGGGTCCGGACTCGGTGCTTTCTTCTTCATCCGTAGTACCTGCGGCTTCCTCTTCTTCTTCGGCGGCTTCAGGCTCTTCGATAACGACTTCTTCAACAACCGGGGGTGCCACTACCGGTTCGGTGGGATCGAGATAACCCACCAGCACATCACCCAGGCGTTTGCCCTCGGTGGTTACCTTTTCGTACTCGTCGAGAATGGTTTTGACCGTGCCCGGGAAATACGCAACGGATGCCATCAGCTCGCGAATACCTTCCTCAATGCGTTTGGCGATGATGATTTCGCCTTCGCGGGTCAGCAGTTCAACCGTGCCCATTTCACGCATGTACATGCGTACGGGGTCGGTGGTGCGGCCGGCTTCGGTTTCAACGGCAGCCAATGCGGCGGCGGCCTCGGCGGCGGCGATATCGTCCGGTGAGTCGTTGCTGTTCGTCATCAGCAGCGTATCGGCGTCCGGGGCTTCCTCGAACACCTGAATGCCGAGATCGTTGATCATCTGGATGATTTCTTCGACCTGCTCCGGGTCGGAGATATCTTCCGGCAGGTGGTCGTTCACCTCAGCGAAAGTCAGGAACCCTTGCTCTTTGCCTTTGGCAATAAGCTCCTTCAGCCGTGACTGCTGCTGTTCCGTATCACTCATTCTGGTGTTTTCTCGTAAGAAAAAGATCTGGCGCGGGTGTTAGTGAAAAGTCTAGCCGGCCATTATATCCAATTGGCCAATTTCCGACTAGCGGAATGGGGCTTGGTTCCATCTGGAAGGGCCGGTTATTCATCTAATTTGTAAGTGGTTACTTACTGTGTTTCTGCGATAAAAGCTGGTGCAATTGTTGTTTTTCTGACGCGCTGAGATCAGCGTAGTTGGCCCCCTTTAGTTTGTCGACCAGGTCATCCAGCTCGCCCCGAATGCGATCGTGTCGTAAATGAGTCAGGGTCTCGTTGAGCTCCTCGCCCGCGCCGGTGTCTGGAACGTAGAAAGCCTGGTCGATAGCTTCGGTAATCAGCGCACGCCAGGGTGCGTCGTACCAATGTCCAAGCAGCATGTGGGTGTTTGATTCCGGACGTTTGTGCAGTAGCTCCAGCAGGTCGCGCAAGAGTTGCGCCGGTTCGCCGTGCAAGTGGCCGAACTTGTCAGCGCCTGGAGCATTGCGAGCGAGGCGCGGGTGCAGCAACAGCAGGCCGATTGCATACAGCGTCGGATTGCGGATGATTTCGGCGCGGGGCGGCAGCGGCCGTCGTTGTACAGGGCGCTGAGGTTGGGTCGTTGTCGTGTTGCTGGATGAGTTTGCTGTCGCGGTTGGTGGCGGCGTCTGTTGGATGAGATTTGTCAGGCGCTGGCTGGAGAGGCCGGTGCGGTCGGAGAGGGCGTCGAATATGAGGCTTTTGTAAATGCCTTCCGGGATTAGCCCGATCAGCGGCGCCGCCAGCGTGCCGAGGCGGGCGCGGCCCTCCAGCGAATCCATATCCAGTTCCTCCGTGAGTGCGCCGAACAGGTAATCTGCCAGCGGTTGTCCGCCACTCAGCAGTTGTTCAAACGCTGCGGTGCCCAGTTTGCGCACCAGACTGTCCGGATCTTCACCTTCGGGCAGAAACAGGAAGCGTGCCTGGCGCCCGTTCTCCATTGCTGGCAGCGCGGCTTCGAGCGCGCGGCGTGCGGCCTGGCGTCCGGCGCGGTCGCCGTCGAAACAAAAAATCACTTCAGGGCAGTGCCGAAATACTTTCTTGAGGTGTTCGGTACTGGTTGCCGTGCCGAGGGTGGCGACGGCGTAGGGAATGCCGAACTGCGCCAACGCGACGACATCCATATAACCTTCGACGACGATCAATTTCTGTAGTTGTCGCTGCGCGCGTCGCGCCTGGTACAGGCCGTAGAGTTCTTTGCCTTTATGAAATACCGCCGTTTCCGGGGAGTGCAGGTATTTGGGTTTTTCGTCGGTGAGGACGCGCCCGCCGAACGCAATTACGCGGCCGCGATTGTCGACGATCGGGAACATGATGCGGTCGCGAAAACGATCGTACATGCGGCCGTCTTCTTCTTTGACGATCACCATGCCGCTGTCGATCAGCAGCTGGCGGTCGCGTTCGTCTTTTGCGAGCGCCTGTAGCAGGTTGTCCCAACCCGGTGGGGCATAGCCGATACCAAAATCGCGCGCGATCTCGCCGGTGAGGCCTCGGCCTTTCAGGTAGTCGACGGCGCGCGTGGCCTGCGGGTGATGGCGCAGCTGTTCGCGAAAAAACCGTGCGGCGCTTTCGAGAATTTCGTAGAGGCCGCGCTGTGGGCGTTCGGTTTCCGGGCGGCGGCGGTCGCTCTCCGCGCGCGGCACGCTGAGGCCGACCAGTGTCGCCAGATTTTCGACGGCAATCGGAAAGTCGACGCGGTCGAAATCCATGACGAAGCCGACCGCATTGCCGCCGGCGCCGCAGCCAAAGCAGTAATAAAACTGTTTATCGGGACTGACACTGAAAGAGGGGGTTTTTTCGTCGTGGAAAGGGCAGCGCGCGGAATAGTTGCGCCCACTTTTTTTTAGCGGCAGGCGGCGCTCGATGACTTCGACGATATCCACCCGTTCGAGCAGATCGTCGATGAACGCCTGTGGGATGCGGCCTGCCATGCGGGGTCAATCACCGAAGTAAAGGTGGAACAGTGACCGCCAAT
>JBEVMI010000037.1:0-7879 GCA_040508685.1 Spongiibacteraceae bacterium | reverse complement strand
GCGCCAATGATGAGTGCCGCGCGCAGCGCCGATTGCCAGCCCGGCGGCGCGCTGCCGATGGCTTCGCTGCCGAGCAGCGGCATGATCGCCAGCACCGGGATCACGGCAAGATCCTGGAATAACAAAATCGCAAAGGCTTCGCGGCCATGGCGCGCGGTGAGCTGGCCTTTTTCCGCCAGTGTCTGCAACACCAGCGCGGTCGATGACATCGCCAGCCCGACGCCGATCACCAACGCCGCTTGCCACGACAGGCCGCACGCGGCGGCAATCAATGCAATCACCGTCGTCGTCGCCAGCACCTGCGCCGAGCCGTGGCCGAAGACCTGTTCGCGCAACAGCCACAATCGCGACGGCCGCAACTCCAGCCCGATCACGAACAGCAGGAACACCACACCCAGTTCGGAAATATGCAGCACGCTGTCGACATCGCTGACCAGCTTCAGCACACCGGGGCCGATCAGCAAACCCGCGAGCAGATAACCTGTCGCCGCACCCAGCGCGAGCCGCGTACACAGCGGCACCAATATCACCGCAGCGAGCAGCAGCACGATGGCCTGAGTGAGCATGATTTTCCTCCGCGGGATATTGGCGCTGCAGGATCGCATCGACCGCACCGCATTGTCGAACCCGCAAAGAAGGTTTTGTTAAAAGTGCGATGCGCCATGAAGACCGGGTGATGGCCGCGGCGACAATGGCTGGTAGCGTCCGCTGCGCTTATGCCATAAGGTCCGGGTTGAGGTTTTTTCGCCATCTAACAGGGGGACTATAACCGCGATGCATGGGCTGGCATTTATTCAGGATATGGCGATCATCATGTTGATCGCCGGTGTCGTCACCATCCTGTTTCATTATTTGAAACAGCCGGTGGTGCTCGGCTATATCGTCGCGGGCGTCATCATCGGCCCACACACGCCGCCATTCGGCCTGATCCGCGAAGAAGGCACGATAAGCACGCTCGCCGAACTCGGCGTGGTTTTCCTGATGTTTTCGCTCGGCCTCGAATTCAGCCTGCGCAAATTGCGCCGCGTCGGCCCCACGGCCTTTGTCGCTGCCTCCTTTGAAATCACACTGATGTTGTGGATCGGCTACGAGATCGGTCGGTGGTTCGGCTGGAACACCATGGATTCGCTATTCCTCGGCGCGATGCTGGCCATTTCGTCGACCACCATTATCGTCAAGGCACTGACCGAACTCGGCATGAAACGCCAGCGTTTCGCACAGCTGATTTTCGGCGTGCTGATCGTCGAGGATGTTCTCGCGATCGGCATGATCGCGCTGTTGTCCGGCATCGCGATTTCAGGCTCGGTGGAGGCGGGACAGGTCGCGGTCACGGTCGGCAAGCTGTCGCTGTTCATGATCGTCGCACTGGTGGTCGGCATCCTGATCGTGCCGCGCCTGCTCAATTTCGTCGCCGGGTTTAAAAGCAACGAGGTGCTGCTGATCACGGTGCTCGGTCTGTGTTTCGGTTTTTGCCTGCTGGTGACCAAACTCGAATACAGCGTCGCACTCGGCGCATTTCTGATCGGCGCAATCATGGCCGAGGCGCGACAGCTGCGCGCGATCGAACATCTGATCGAACCGATCCGCGACATGTTCAGCGCGATCTTTTTCGTCACCATCGGCCTGCTGCTCGATCCGCGTGTGCTGGTCGAATACGCGCAGCCGATCGCGATCATCACGGTTGCCGTCGTGCTCGGCAAAGTGGCCAGTTGCAGTCTCGGCAGTTTTCTCGCGGGCAACGACGGCCGCACTTCACTGCGCGTCGGCATGGGGCTGGCGCAGATCGGCGAATTTTCTTTCATCATCGCGTCCCTCGGCCTGGCGCTGAAAGTCACCAGCGATTTTCTGTATCCGATCGCGGTCGCGGTATCGGCGATCACGACCCTGCTGACGCCGTATCTGATCAAACTCGCCGATCCGCTGTCGGCGCGCGCCAGCCATTGGGTGCCGGGGTCGGTCGTGCGGCTGGCGTCGACCTACAGCGAATGGCTGCAGAGCCTGCAACCGCAGGGCGGGCAGGCCGCACTCGCAAAAATCGTGCAGCGCAGCCTGTTGCAGGTGTTGGTGAATTTTGCGTTGGTGGCCGCGATATTTCTGATCAGCAGTCATTTCGCGCCGCGGATCGGCGGTTATATCGAGTCTTTCGTCCCCGACGTGCGCTGGCAGAAAACCCTGATCTGGAGCGCAGCGCTGCTGCTGTCGCTGCCGTTTCTGGTGGCGGTGTATCGCAAAGTCAAGGCGCTGAGCATGTTGCTTGCCGAAATCAGCATCAAACCCGGACGCGCCGGCAGTTATACCACCGGGCAGCGCCGCGTGATTTCCGAACTGATCCCGCTGCTGACCATTGTCATCATCGTGATTCTGCTGTGCGCGCTGAGCGCGCGGATGCTGCCACCGGCCGAATGGCTGGGCGGGGTGCTGATCGTCGCGGTGGGCATCACGCTGTTGTTGTGGCGGCGATTGATCCGGCTGCAATCGCGGTTGCAGATTGCGCTGATGGAAACCATGGAAGACAGCAAACAAAACGAAGAGCCGCATTGAGCGGCTGCATGCAAGCTACAGCCAGCCGGATTGTTTCAGCTTCCGATACAACAGCGAACAGCCGATCGCGGTCGACGCCAGCACCACCGGATAGGCCAGATGCCATTTCAGTTCCGGCATGAAGTCGAAATTCATGCCGTACAAACTGAACACCACCGTCGGCAACGCCAGAATCGCGCCCCAGCCGGCGAGGCGTTTGACCACATCGTTCTGGCGCATCGTCACCATCGCCAAATTCACCGACATCGCCGTCGACAACATCTCGCGCAGATTATCGAGCGCCTCGATCGTGCGCGCGACGTGATCGTGAATATCGCGAAAATAAGCGCGCAAATCCTTGTCGATCAATTCCGGATGCAGGCGGGTCAACTGCATGCAGATATCCTCGACCGGCAACACCACGTTGCGCAGGCGCTGCAATTTACCTTTCAAATGGTAAAACCGGCTGAGCGGCAGATCGATCGGGCTGTCGAAAATTTCAGCTTCCAGCTTTTCGAATTCCTCTTCCAGTTTTTCGAATACCGGCTGGTAGTTGTCGGCGATAAAATCCATCAACGCGTACAGCGGATACGCTGGCCCGCGTTTCATCATGTCCGGCCGCGCCTCGCAGTGGCGACGCACCGTTTCATAACCCTGCGAGTTGCCGTGGCGGATCGACACCAGAAAATTGCGGCCGACGAAAAAGTGGGTCTCGCCATATTCGACGACGCAGTCATCCGCCAGCGCCGGATCGTCGACGGCGTTTTCCTCGGTGTCACCGACCGTTTTCAACTGCGCGGTTTTCAGCACGATAAACAGCGAATCGCCGTAGGTTTCGATCTTGGAACGCTGATGCGCGTTGCGCGCATCTTCGATCGCCAGTTCGTGCAGCGAAAATTCTTCCTGCACCTGCGACAACACCGACGCATCCGCTTCGTGCAGACCGAGCCAGACGAAGGTATCCGCCTGCGGGACGACTTCGCTGATATCCACCAGCGGAATATCCGCCAGCCGTGTACCGTTCCGATAGGCGACGCTGTTGACGATCTTGGTCATTTATTTCGGCGCCGCGCTGAAGACCGAACGCGCATGCGACAGCTCGCGGAAACCGTGGATGCCGTGATACGCGCCGATGCCGCTGTCGTTGACACCACCGAACGGCAATCCCGACGCATCGGACGCGTGCGACAGAATATCGTTGACGGTGACGCCGCCCGACGAGGTTTCGCCGATAAAACGGTCGACGAGTTTTTCATCGTTGCTGTAGATATATGCCGCCAGCGGTTTGCCGCGCGCGTGCAGATAGTCGATCACTTCGCCGATGTCGTCGAAGGCATTGACCGGCAGGATCGGTCCGAAAATTTCATCCTGCATGACTTTCGCAGCGACTGGCACATCGACCAGTACGGTCGGCTCGACCAGACGCTGCACCGGATCATTGCCGCCGCCGAACGCGACTTTGGCACCGCGCGCCCGCGCATCGTCGATATAACTGGTGACGCGCGCGAAATTGCGGTCGTCGACGATTTTGCCCAGCGCGTCGCCGTTGAGTTTGCCGTCGACGAAATACATTTTCTGGAATACGGCGCTGACGATGCCGACGAATTGATCGCGCACCGACCGGTGTACCCAGACGTTGTCCGGGCACAGGCACAGCTGGCCGGAATTCATGGTGCGAATCGCCGCGATCTTGCCGGCCGCTGCAACCAGGTCGGCGCCCGCATCGATCACCACCGGATTTTTGCCGCCGAGTTCGAGTGTCACCGACGCCAGATGTTTCGCCGCCGCCGCCATCACCACGCGGCCAACCGCGGGGCTGCCGGTAAAAAACACATGGTTGAAGGGCAATTCGAGCAATTGATTGGCAGTTTCTATACCGCCTTCAAACACCGCCACGTCGCGTTCGTCGAAAGCCTCGCGCAGAATTTTTGCGGTGATCGCGCTGCTCTGCGCCGACATTTCATTGGGCTTGGCGATTACGACATTGCCGGCGGCAATGGCTGGCACAATCGGCGACAACACCAGGCCGATCGGGAAATTCCAGGGTCCGAGCACCAGCACCTGGCCGCGTGCCTCATAACGAATCTGGCTTTTCCCCGGCAGCGTTGGCGCCGGCTCGATCTCGACCGGGCTCATCCACGCATCGAGATGGGCGACCGCTTCGTCGATCGAATTGAGCACGCCGTGCAGTTCGCCGTAGATGGCCATCTGGCGACTGCGGCGCAGGTCGGCGTACATGGCTTCACACACGGCATCGGTGTTGGCTTCGATCGCGGCCTTGAGGCGCAGCAGTTTTTCCTTGCGCTGCGCCGCGGTCGAGGTTTTTGCGGTGTATTGATAAGCCCGCTGAAGGGCGAACACGCGACGGATTTCATCGGCAGAGGCGGTCAAGATCTTTGCTCCATGCGTCAATAAATGTTTCAGAAAATCACGACCGTGAATAAATGACCGTGAATAAAAAGGCTGGCTGGCGATAATAAGCGCGCCGCCCCGGCATTGGTACCCATCCCGTCGACAACCCCCACCACAGGAGCGCCCGCGTGCCGCCATCCGGAAAAGAAATTTATCGCACCACCGATGACTTCGGACCGATCCAGGTGTTCGACGACGGCGAGATGCGTTTTCTCTCCTTTGGCGGGGACGACGAGCAGAGCTGTCAGCTCAAGGCGCAGCCGCTGGTGCCGCAATACGATTACATCCGCGCGATGTTGCTGCCACTGTTGTACCGGCGCCCGCGCGACGCGCTGCTGCTCGGCATGGGCGGCGGCGCACTGGCGAACTTTCTGTTTCGCCACTACCCCAGCCTGACGCTGCGCGCGGTCGAACTGCGGCCGGCCGTGATCGAAATTGCGCACGCGTTTTTTGATGTGCCGCGCGACCAGCGCCTGCAGATTATCGCGCAGGACGCGGGCGATTTCGTGCGCACTCCGGGGCTGCTCCCGACCGATCTGCTGTTGTGCGATCTATACGACGCCGACGGCATGGACGAACGATATTTCCAGCCCTGGTTCATCGACATCTGCGCCGAACTGGTCACCGACAATGGCTGGCTGGTGATCAACTGCTGGGAGGACCACCGCGAGGATCATGACACGCTGGGCGCGATCACCCTGCATTTCGAAGAGGTGTATACCTGCGCCGTCGACAGCGGCAACTGGATCATCCTGGCGTCGCGCGCGCGCAACCCGATCAATCAGGCACGCCTGCTGGCACAGGCCGCGACGCAAACGAAAAAATTCGGCTTTCCGGTGCAGGCGTATCTGGACCGCCTGTACCAGATGTCGGGATTCGATGACGACGAGGAGGATTAATCCTCTGCAACATCGACCTCAGCCGCGCATCTCCGGTTTGTCTTCGCAATTCGGATAGCCGGCTTCTTTCGGGATCACCACATAAATGCCGTCTTCGCGTTTTTCGACACGCGGCTGCACCGTCACCACGACCGCTTTCGCCGCCGTGTCGAGCGCTGTCGCCAGGGTCGTGCTGAACGCGAGTTTTTCCAGATTGCTGCGCGTCGGAAACACAATGTTGTGACGTTTCTCGCGGCCACCGGCCAGCGCATCTTCCACCGTCGTCCACAGCGAGTCGGTCGATTCGCGGCCGTCGTGAAACAGCTGGTGGTCGTGCGGCGCCGGCGCCAGGAAAAAATACGTGTCGAAACGTTTCAGGCGCGCGGGTGGCGTAATCCAGTGCGCGTAAAACACCAGCAGATCGCAGGCGAGTTCGAGATTTTCGCTCTGTACGAAATCGGCGAGGGTGATTTCGCCGGCGTTGAGACGATCGCGCCAGGTTTGCAGCGTCAGCAGGCGTTCGGCGCTGACGACGTTGTCGTCGCCGCGCGGCCGCGCCAGCAACACGCCACACTCCTCGAACGCCTCGCGAATGGCACCGATGCGCAACGCGAACTGAAAATCGTCGATGTCAGCGGCCACGCGACTGTAGGCGCGCAACACCGGATCGTGATCCTGCACATCGACCTTGCCGCCCGGAAAAATCAGCGCGCCGCCGAAGCGGTCCACCGGATCGCTGCTGACGTAACGTTTCTGCATGAAAACTTCGAGGCCGTCGGCGCCGTCGCGCAACAACAGGATGGTCGCGGCGGGGACCGGCGCTGCGATGGGGGGCTTTTCTGCGAGAGTAGGGGTTCCTGCCGGTAAAGAGTTTTCTGTCGAAGTCGTATCGCTCATGGTTTACATCTCAACTGAAATTATTCGGTCTGCCATTGCAGAATGATTTTGCCGATATGCGTGCTGCTCTCCATCAAGGTATGGGCAGCGGCAGCCGCGGAGGCCGGGAAAACCTGATGAATCACCGGCTTGATCACCGCGCTGTCCAGTAGCGGCCACACGTGTTCGTACAGCTGCCCGGCAATTTTCTGTTTGTAGGCCAGCGGGCGCGGGCGCAGCGTGGCGCCGGTGATCGTCAATCGACGCAGCAAGATTTCCGACATCGACAATTGCGTGCGCGATCCGCCGAGCAAGGCGATCACCGCAATACGACCGTCGTCGGCGAGCGCTTTCACTTCGCGCGGCAGATAATCGCCGGCAACCATGTCCAGGATTACATCGACACCGCGTCCGTCCGTTAACTGTCTGACGACGTCGACAAAATCTTCGGCGTGGTAATTGATTGCACGCTCGGCGCCGAGCGTTTCGCAGGCGCGACATTTTTCAGCGTTGCCCGCGGTGACAAACACACGATGACCAAACGCTTTTGCGAGTTGAATCGCCGTGACGCCGATGCCGCTGGAGCCGCCCTGCACCAACAACGTTTCGCGGCGGCCATTGGCATCGATACCGAGCAACGCGCGCTGGAAGACATTGCTCCATACCGTGAAAAAAGTTTCCGGCAGCGCTGCGGCTTCGACATCGGAAAAGTTTTTCGGTACCGGCAGGCACAACGCAATCGCAGCGGTCGCATATTCCGCATAACCGCCGCCCTGCAACAACGCGCACACGCGATCGCCGATTTTCAGATTCAGCCGATTGTCCGCGTGCGCGAGATCGCCGCCGACAATTTCACCGGCGACTTCGAGACCGGGTAAATCCGACGCCCCGGCGGGAGCCGGGTAGTGGCCGAGCCGCTGCGCCACATCGGGCCGATTGATACCGGCCGCGGCGACACGAATCAAAACCTCGCCGGCCTGCGGTTGTGGCTGCGGACGTTCGGTCAATTGCAAAACTTCCGGCGCGCCGGGCTGTGTAATTTCGATGGCTTTCATAGGCTTTTTTCTAGGGGATTTTCCTGAGCTTTGCGTAGCCAGGTGACGGCCCGAGTAGAACGGGCAAGGCAACGATTGTCCATCCGCAATCGCGTCGGGCGCAAACGCATCTGCGTGGGCGCGATTTAATTCACTGCG
>JBEVMI010000157.1:0-10199 GCA_040508685.1 Spongiibacteraceae bacterium | reverse complement strand
AGCTTGGGCAGATCTGCCACGCAGGGAGTTGTATGCGATGACTTTGCACACCGAACGACCTTCCGCCGCCGGCCCGACCGGATCGCAACAAAGCGCACCGCAACAAATCGTGCCACAGCAAGCTCAGTGGCTGGGGTTGGGCCGTTCGGAATGGGCGATTGTCGCGGCGGCAATCGTTGCGATAATCCTGATCGGACTACTCGCGCTGTCCTTGCTCAAGTTGCAGGAACAGAGTCGCGCTGCCAGCGAATTTGTCGCACACACCTATGAGGTCACGTCCTGCATCAGCCAGTCGCGCGCGCAACTGGCGCGTGCGCAGTCATCGCAGCGCGGTTATCTGCTGACCAGCGACAAGGGCTATCTCGATACGCGCGACCAAAGTCTGACGCAGTTGTCTGCCGCGATGCGGCTGTGCACGGATATCACTCGCGATAACCCACGGCAGCAGAGCCGCCTGCAGGAGCTCAAAATTCGCCTCGACGAGCGCCAGCGCGGTTTCGATACGCAGTTGCAATTGTTTCAAAATGGCAGTCACGCGCAATTGGCGACGGTGTTGTCGGAGGCGCGTATCAGCTCAGATTCCATCGTTACCCTATTCAACGAACTACAGGCCGAGGAGGAGCGTTTGCTGCAATTGCGGCAGCAGGACGATCAGCGCCTGTCGCAGCGCCTGCAAACTTTCTCAATCAGTTTGGCTTTTGTCTGTGCGCTGCTGATCGCCAGTGCATTGCTTTATGTGCTGCGAGTCCTGCATCGGCGCCTGCAGTTGGTGGCCGATCTTGAGCAGTCGCGCCAGCACGCGCACGCAGCGATCTGGCAGCGTCAGCAGGATGTGCTCGATTCGGTGCCGTCGGCGATGTTGATGGCTGACGACGCGGGGCACCTGGTGTTCGTCAATTCGCAGTTGACGGCACTGTTCGGTTATTCCGCCGAGGAGCTGGTGGGACAACCGATGGAAATTCTGGTGCCGGAACGTTATCGCTCTGCGCACGTCGGCCACCGCAATCGTTATTTCGACAATCCCACTGCACGCGTCATGGGAGCGGGGCGCGAGTTGTTTGGTTTGCGTCGCGATGGCCTTGAGGTGCCGGTGGAAATCGGTCTGCATCCGCTGGTCACCGACGATGGTCATTTCGTGCTGGCATCGATCATCGATATTTCGGAGCGGCGTCGCGAAGAGGAGCGTTTGCGGCTGGTTATCGAGGCGGCGCCCAATGCGATGCTGATGATCAATCAGAAGGGGCTGATCACGCTGGTCAACAGCCAGACCGAAAAAATGTTCGGCTATGCGCGCGAAGAATTGCTCGGGCAGTCGGTCGACATGCTGGTGCCGTTGCACGTGCGCCAGCAGCACGCAGGTTTTCGCGAACGCTTTAATGCACAGCCGAGTGTGCGCTCGATGGGCGCCGGTCGCGAACTTTACGGTCTGCACCGCGACGGCAACCGCGTGCCCATCGAAATCGGCCTGAATCCGATTGAAACCGCCGAAGGTTCCTTCGTGCTGACGTCCATCATCGACATCAGCGAACGCAAACGCGCACTCGAAGAAGAGTTGCGGCGCACGTCGGAAGCGCTGGCGTCGCGGTTTGAAGAAACCCGGGCGGCTGCGCTGACGCTGTTCAATTCCGAATTCGACGAACAGCGTATCTTGATCGGCACGCTGGATTTATTGGCAGAGCGCCATCAATTTCCGGTGGCGTTGTTTTATGGCGCGGACCCGCTCGGCGGATTGCTGCATCTGGTTGCGACCCGTGGCGCCCCGGCGAGTGCGCAGGCGCAAATTCGTTTTGGCGACGGACTGGTCGGATCGGCGGCGCAGAGTGGGCGCATGATGTATATCGATCGCGTTGCGCCGGAACAGGTCAGTGCCTCCGGTGGCGTCACCATCCAGACCGGTTTCAGCGAAATTGTGCCGGCCGCATTGTTGTTCTGTCCGGTCAGTTATCGCGGGCAATTGCTGGGCGTACTCGCGCTGGGTGCGTCGGATCGGCTCCCCGAAGGCGATCGCAGCGCAGTGGAGCGTTTGACTGCCCAGCTCGGCGCCGCCCTCCACAACATCCGCCAATACGCGAATCTGCAGACGCTGGCGCAGCAGTTGCGCGAGCGCGGCGAGGAAATTCAGCTCAAGAACAATCAGCTCGAAGCGGCGAGCCGGATGAAAAGCGAATTCCTCGCCAACATGAGCCACGAATTGCGCACGCCGCTCAATGCCATCATCGGTTTTGCCGAAGTGCTGAAAGATGGTCTCGCCGGCGAATTGAATCCGCAGCAGCGCGAATGCATCGCCGATATTTTCGATTCGGGGCAACATTTGCTCGCCCTGATCAACGACATTCTCGATCTGTCGAAAATTGAAGCCGGTCGACTGGAGCTGGATCTGGAAACGGTCGATGCGATTGCGATCGTCGAGTCCGGCATGACCGTCGTGCGTGAAAAAGCCATGACCCATCGCGTGCGCCTGCTGCCGCAATGGGCGGCAGGCCTTGGCCGCGTCACCATCGATGCGCGCAAGTCCAAGCAGATTATTTTCAATCTTTTGTCGAACGCCGTGAAATTTACGCCCGAAGGTGGCGAAGTACGTGTCGCCGTCGACCGAGTTACGCGCGATGCGGTGGAAGCGGCACTGGCGATAAAACCGGGGCGCATGTTTGCGAATCTCGACATGGCACATCGCGAATATCTGCAAATTCGTATCACCGACAGCGGTATTGGGATTGCCGCTGATGATTTGCAGCGTTTGTTCGAGCCCTTCACACAACTGGATTCCGCGCTGTCGCGCAAACATGCGGGCACCGGTCTGGGCCTCGCGATGGTGCGGCGCCTGACGGAATTGCTGGCGGGTGCACTCGCGGTCGATAGCGCGGTGGCCATCGGTTCGACTTTTACGGTGTGGCTGCCGTGGTTGCCGGCGCAGCCATTGATCGCCGCGCAGGCGCCGGAGATACCGATGCGGCAGAGTCTGGAGCCGCCCTTGATACTGGTCGTCGAAGACCGTGTGCAGGACGCGCAATTGTTGCGTCTGCAATTGAGCGAAGCCGGGTTCCGCGTGCAGATTGCCGAAAGTGGCGAGCTGGCGCTCAAGGCGATTGCCGACAACCGCCCCGATGCCATCGTGCTCGATGTGATCCTGCCGGGCATGGATGGCTGGGATTTGTTATCCCGATTGAAGAGTGAAACGGCGCTCGCGGAAATTCCGGTGGTGATTGTTTCCGTAACCGACGAAGCCCAGCACGGATTTGTACTTGGCGCGGCGGATGTGCTGGTCAAGCCGGTGGCACAGGCGGATCTGATGAATGCGCTGCGCGGGGTCGGCATGCTACCGGCACAGCCGCGCAAGGTACTGGTGATCGACGATGACGCCCGCACCGTTTCGCTGCTGCGCGGCCAGTTGCAGGCGGCGGGTTTTATCGTGGTCGGCAGTTACGGGGGGCGCGATGGCATCGCACTGGCGCAGAGCGAACAGCCCGATCTGGTCGTGCTCGATTTACTGATGCCGGATGTCAGCGGCTTCGATGTGGTGACGGCATTGCGCGACGACCCGGCAACGGCAGATATTCCGGTTCTGATTTTGACCGCGCATGACCTGTCGACAGATGAACGCGCCGAATTGCGCGGTGTCGTGTTGCAGATTCTCGAAAAGTCCGAATTTCAGACCGCCGATTTTATTGCCCAGATACACCGTGCTTTGCGACGCAATTGATCACATTGCCCGCGCCCAATTAAAACACGTATCAGCAAAGTAGCTGGCATCGACAGAGGTAATGGCATGGCCACGATAATGGTCGTTGAGGACAACCCCACCAACATGAAGCTGGTGCATATGGTGCTCGATCGCGGTGGTTATACCGTGCAGGAGGCGAGTGGGGCGGAAGAGGCCATCGCCTCCATTCGCATCAATCCGCCGGATCTGGTGTTGATGGACGTGCAGTTGCCGGGCATGGATGGTTTCGAGGCGATGGCGCTGTTGAAGGCCGATCCGACCACGACCGCAATTCCGGTGGTCGCCCTCACGGCATTTGCGATGCACGGCGATGAGGAAAAAATTCTTGAAGCCGGTTTCGATGCTTACATTGCTAAACCGATTCGCTACAACGAATTGCTGGCACTGGTGGAACGATTTTTGGTCGGCAAAAAATAAAAAATCGATACATTCACAATTAGTGCATTCCTGTCAGCGTGGCAGCGCGCCGCGCAGAAACAGATTTACCGCGGTTTGCACCTGACGTTCGATCAGCCTGCTCGGCGGTGGTGGTTCGCCGCAGCTCACGCGTGCCGGGATATCGCCCTTCGCCATTTCCAGAAACATTTTTGCCGCCAGCAGCGGATCTTCGAGAACCAGAACGCCCAATTTGATTTGACGCGTCAGATAACGCGCAAGATCGCGTTGCACAAGATCGATGGCATTGCTCAGGAAAATATTGCGCAGCGCGGGAAAACGTGGTCCTTCGGCCATGACGATACGAAAAATCGCCGAGCCACTTTCACTGGCGCAGATGTTGGTGAGATTGCGACCAACCTGCATCAGTACCTGCGCCGGTGGCAGTTTCGACAGGCGATCGACCGACAGCGATTCGTAGACCGACTGCGCCCGCGCCAGAATCAGCGATTCGAACAATTCTTCCTTGGTGCCGAACATTTTATAGAGCGTGGCCAGCGAGCCGCCGGAGCGCCGTACTATTTCGCTGACTGACGCCGCCTCGAAACCCATTTCAAAAAAAACCGCTTCGGCTGCCGCCAGAATTTTTTCGCGGCGTTCGCGTCCCCGCTGTGTGGAGGGCAAATATTTTATTAAAGGGCAGGTCCTATCAACCGTGGCAATCATGGCGAAGCCTTGGCGTTGAAGAGGGAAGACAGTATGAAGTGCATGGGAAATCTTCCAGGGCCGGTTGCGCCGTGTCAAACTGATCTGTATTCTAGATTACAGTTTGACGGTCTGTAAAACGCCTTTTCCGTCGACCCCCCTCCCGCTACAGCCATTGCATCGCTCCCACTTCGGGGCGCTGTGGTTGTGGCGGTTCTCATCACAGGAATGTGCGATGTCCCCGTTTTTTTCCGGTTCGCGTCTTCTTTTTTTCTCAAGGCTTTCGCAGCCACAGCACCGAGCGCGTGCGATGTTCTGGCTGGCCACTGTCGCGGTCGTGGCCGGGTGCGCAGTCGGGCCGGATTTTGAAACACCGGCTGCGCCGGAAGTCGACCGCTATACCGCGCAACCGACACCTGCGCAGACGGCATCGACACCGGTGCATGGCGGCGAAGCGCAGGCGCTGGTTATCGGCGAACAATTGCCGGTGCAGTGGTGGCAATTGTTCGGCTCGCCAAAACTCGATGCGCTGGTGCAGCAGGCTTTTGCCAACAGCCCGACGGTATTGTCGGCGCGTGCCACGCTGACGCAGGCGCAGGAAATATTGCGTGCGCAACACGGTGCACAGGTGCCGACGGTGGACGCCGGGCTCGGCGCACAGCGACAAAAAACGTTTATGAATTTCGACGAACCCAGCGTGATCGGGCCGATGAATCTGTATAACGCCGGCGTGGATGTCGCCTATGGCGTCGACTTGTTTGGCGGTTTGCGGCGGATGATCGAAGCGCAGGGCGCGCAGGTTGATTTTCAACGTTATGAATTACAGGCCATCTATCTGACGCTGGCCGGTAATGTGGTCACCGCCGCCGTGCAGGAAGCCTCGTTGCGCGAGCAGCTCGCATCGACACGTTCCATGCTGGAGTCGCAGCAAGAGCGCCTGAGGCTGTCGGAAAAGCAGTTTGAACTCGGTGCGATTGCGTTTGCCGATGTCTTGAGTGCGCGTTCGGAGCTGTCGACATTGCGCGCGCAATTGCCGTTGCTGCAGCAGGAACTTGCCGCGGTGCAGACGCAGCTGGCGGTGTATCTCGGGCAGTTGCCGATGCAGCGCCAGACGACAGATTTTTCACTCGACGAATTGGTGCTGCCGAAAAATTTGCCGCTCGGCGTGCCGTCGGAGCTGGTGCGACGGCGACCGGATGTGCTCGCGGCGGAAGCCACGTTGCATCGCGCCAGCGCTGAAGTGGGGGTCGCCACCGCCGATCTGTTTCCGAAATTTACGTTGGCCGCGAGTTACGGTGGTCAGTCCGATCAGTTTTCCGGCTTGTTCGATAACCCGATATGGAGTATCGGCGCCAACCTGACGCAGCCGCTGTTTCATGGTGGCACACTGACCGCGCAACGGCGCGCCGCACTCGCCGCTTTCGACGCGGCGGGGCACGATTATCGGCAGGCGGTGCTGAATGCATTTAAAAATGTCGCCGATTCCATGCAAGCCGTTTATGCGGATGCCGAAGCATTAAACGCGCAATTCGCCGCATTGAATGCGTCCGAAGAAAGTCTGGGTTTGACCGAACAGCAATATCGGCTCGGCGGCGTCGGCTATTTCGGTGTGCTGGTGGTGCAACGCCAGGCTTATCAGGCGCGCATCAACTATGTGCAGCGTCTCGCCAGCCGTTATCAGAATACCGCGGCGTTGATGCACGCACTGGGCGGCGGCTGGGCTGCCGATACCGATCTTGAGGCACTGTCTTTTTCTCAGCCGCCAGCAGCTGCCGAAAACGGCACGACGACTGCGATCCCCGCTACTGCGAACAGGAGTAATTAATGAAACGCTGGGCAATCATGATTGGAGCCGTACTGGTGGTGGTGCTGGCGGCTGGCGGTCTGTGGGGTTACAACCTGTCGAAAAAAATTGCCGGTTTTAAAGCGGCGGGGCAACCCAGGCAGGCGGTGACGACATTGCGCGCCGAAGCGCAGCCCTGGCGGGAGAGTGTGCAGGCCGTGGGTTCGCTGCACGCCGTGCGCGGCGCCGATCTGTCCGCGGAAGTGGCCGGTGTGGTCGATGCGATTCATTTTGAATCGGGTACCGATGTCAAAGCCGGCACGGTGCTGCTCGAGCTGCGCGCAGGCGAGGATCGCGCCAAACTCGAATCGTATAAAGCCGCTGCCGATCTTGCTGCCAGCGTGCAAAAACGCAACCGCCAGCAGTTCGAAGCGAAAATTATCAGCCAGGCGCAACTCGACAGCGATGAAGCGACATTAAAAGGTGCGCTCGCGCAGGTCGCCGAACAACAGGCGCTGCTCGACAAAAAAGTCATTCGCGCGCCATTCAGCGGTCAGGTCGGTATTCGTTCGGTCGACGAGGGGCAGTTTGTCACGGCGGGTACCAAAATCGTTACGTTGCAGGCGCTCGATCCGATTCATATCGATTTTTCATTGCCGCAACAGCAGCTCGCCCGTATCAAGGTGGGACAGACGGTGAGTCTGGCGGCGGATATTTATCCGGATAAATCTTTTGCCGGAAAAATTACCGCGATTGATCCCGCCGTCAACGTCGAGACCCGCAGTGTGCAGGTGCGGGCGACGCTGAAAAATCCGGAGCGCAAATTGTTGCCGGGCATGTTTGCACGTGTCGATATCGAAGTCGGAGAACCGCAGACTTACCTGACGTTGCCGCAGACCGCGATTGCCTACAACCCGTACGGCGAAACTGCATTTATCGTGACTACCGCTGAACAGTTCGCGAAAGAAAATGCGCCGCACGCGGACGCTTCCAGTGAAAAAGCTGCAGGAAAAAAAGCCGATGCGGCAACTGGCGATGCCGGCAAGGAGTTGGTCGCGAAGCAGATATTCATTACCACCGGCGCGCGTCGGGGCGACCAAGTTGCGGTTCTCAAAGGTATCAACGCGGGCGATCAGGTCGTGACCACCGGTCAACTGAAGTTGCGCAATGGCGCGCCGGTGCTGGTCAACAACAAGGTTTTGCCGAGCAATAACCCCGCGCCAAAGCCGATCGAAGAATGAGATAGCGATGAATATTACTGACGTTTTCATTCGACGCCCGGTACTGGCCTGTGTGGTCAGTCTGGTTATTCTGGTATTGGGTTTGCGGGCGCTGTTCGATCTGCCGATTCGTCAATTTCCGGAATCGCAGAGCGCCACCGTAACGGTGACGACGGCGTACTACGGCGCCAATCCGGATGTAGTCGCCGGTTTCATCACAACACCGTTGGAATCCGCGATTTCGCAAGCGCAGGGCATCGACTATTTATCGTCGACCAGTTCCAGTGGTTTGAGTACGATTACCGCGACACTGCGCCTGAATTACGACGGCAATCGTGCGCTGACCGAAATCAATACGAAGGTAAATTCGGTGCTTAACCGGTTGCCGCCCGAAGCGCAGCAACCCGTGCTGGCCGTATCGACTGGCGAAACTGCGGCGTCGATGTATCTGAATTTCAGCAGCGAGGTGATGCAGACCAATCAGATTACCGACTATCTGATTCGCGTCGTGCAGCCGCGGCTGCAGACGATTCCCGGTGTACAGGAAGCGCAGATTCTTGCCGGTCGCCAGTTCGCACTGCGCGCATGGCTCGATCCAGCGCGCCTCGCCGCTCACGGTCTCACCGCGGCGGATGTGTATTCGGCGTTAAGTACCAACAACTACATTTCCGCGCTGGGTGCCAGCAAAGGCCAGGATGTGAAGATCGACATCACCGCCGGCACTGATCTGCACTCGGTCGATGAATTCAAGCAGCTGGTGGTGAAACAGGTCGGCGATCAGCTGGTACATCTGGAGGATGTCGCCAACGTCATGCTGGGCGCTGAGAATTATGAGTTCGGCGGTTCGTTCGATGGCAAAAAAGCTATTGCCATCGCGATTCATGTCGCGCCCGATGCCAACCTGCTGGATGTAACAGCGGCGGTGCGCCATGTCTTTCCGGATATTCAGGCGCAATTGCCGAGCGGCCTCGATAGTTTGCTGGTGTTCGACGCGACTATGTTCGTCAACAGCTCTATCAATGAAGTTGTGAAGACGCTGGTCGAAGCATTGCTCATTGTTACTGTCGTGATTTTTTTGTTTCTCGGCTCATTGCGATCGGTACTGATTCCGGTCATAGCGATGCCGCTGTCGTTGATCGGCGCATTTTTTATCATGCTCGCGCTCGGTTACACGATCAATCTTCTGACCTTGCTATCGCTGGTTCTCGCAATTGGTCTGGTGGTCGATGATGCGATTATCGTGGTCGAGAACGTGGACCGGCACATGAAGGATGGGTTGACGCCGGTGCAGGCGGCGGTGCGCGGCGCGCGTGAACTGACCGGGCCGATCATTGCGATTTCGGTGGTTTTGATTGCGGTATATGTGCCGATCGGGTTTCAGGGCGGCCTCACCGGCACGCTGTTTACCGAATTCAGTTTTACGCTCGCTGGAGCGGTTGCCGTATCTGCCGTGGTTGCGCTGACGTTGTCGCCGATGATGTGTTCGCGTCTGTTCAGGACGAATCAGTCCGAGGGCCGTTTTGCGCGGATGGTCGACCACAATCTCGAAGTCACCGGGCAGATTTATCAGCGCCTGTTGAAGATTGCACTCGATGCCTGGCCGGTGATCGTGACTTTCGGATTTGTGATCATTGCGCTGATTCTGGTGTTTGGGAAGCTGTCGCAAAGCGAGCTGGCGCCCGAAGAAGACCAAGGATATTTGCCGCATATCATCACGGCTGGCCCAACCGCGACCTCGACCCAGATTCAGCAGTATTCCAAGCAAGTGCTGGAGATTCAGCAAAAGGAGTCGGGAATTGCGCATACCGTGCAGTACGAAGGTTTCCCGTCGTCCAACCAGGGTTTCACGATTACCGTACTGAAGCCGTGGGAAGATCGCGAGAAACGTGCGCAGGAAATGCGCGTCGAATTGCAGAAGGAATATGACCATATCGCCGGCGCACGCGTCGCGGTGTTCGGGCCGCCCGCGCTGCCCGGCGGCGGCAACGGCCTGCCGCTGCAGTTTGTAATCAAGACCACCGACTCGTTCGAGAATCTCAACGATGTTGCCTCGCGCGTGATGGAAAAAGCACAGGCGTCGGGCAAGTTTTATTTTCTCGACAACGATCTGAAATACGACAAACCGCAGACGCAGGTCATCATCGATCGCGACAAGGCGGCTACGCTCGGCCTCTCCATGCAGGATATCGGTTCGGCGATGGGGTCGATGCTCGGTGGCGGTTATGTGAATTATTTCAGCATCGCCGGCCGCTCCTATCGGGTGATGCCGCAGGTGGAGCAGATCTGGCGCTTGAACCCGGAGCAGATCACCGATTTTTACCTGCGTACCAGCACGGGTGGGATGGTAGCGGCTTCGAGTGTGCTGTCGTTAACATCCCGGAGCGTGCCGGAGTCG
>JBEVMI010000071.1:0-3626 GCA_040508685.1 Spongiibacteraceae bacterium | reverse complement strand
TCCAGCCTGGTGATGGCATCGTGTGTGGCGGTGCTGCAATTCATGCCGGGGCTGCTCGCCGTGTTGTATTGGTCGCGCGCCAACCGGGTGGGATTTCTCAGCGGTCTGTGCGCGGGTTTCGCAGTCTGGTTCGCGCTGCTGCTGCTGCCGCTGATCAGCGAGTTCGATCCGGAAACACTGCTCCAGCAGTGGCTGCAAATTCCGGATATGGAACAACTGTGGAGCCTCGCGACGATCGCGTCGCTGGCTCTGAATGCCGCCATTTTTGCGCTGCTGTCGGCGCTCATTCCGATCTCCGACGAGGAGCGCGCGGCCGCCGAAGTCTGCTCGCTGGACGATCTGACGCGGCCGGTACGGCACGCTCTCGCCGTGCGTACGGTGCAGGAAATCCGGCAGCGACTGGCGACCTCGCTGGGCGATGTCGTCGCCGAACGCGAGGTCAATCGCGCCCTCGCCGACCTCAACCTGAAACCCGACGACAAACGCCCCTATGCTTTCCGCCGCTTGCGCTACCGGCTGGAAACCAACCTGTCCGGCCTACTCGGCCCTTCGGTGGCGCAGGACCTGATCAACCGCGCGCTGCCCTTTGCCCAGTCGCGCGGCGTCGCCAACGAGGATATCAACCTCACCGAGGCGCGCCTCGAACGCTATCAGCACCATCTCACCGGCCTCGCCGCCGACCTCGACAGCCTGCGCCGGCATCATCGCCAGACACTGCAGGACCTGCCGATCGGCCTCTGTTCGATGGGGCGCGACCGCGAGATCCTGATGTGGAACGGCGCCATGGAAACGCTGACTGGCATTGCTGGCCGCGACGTGGTCGGTTCTCTCGTACCGAATCTGCCACTGCCGTGGGGGCGCCTGCTGGACGACTTTTTCCAGGCATCGGAGCCGTTCCGCTTCAAACAGGCAGTGGAAATCGGGCGCCGCAACCACTGGCTAAACCTGCACAAGACCGGCGACCAGCCGGGTGCCGGCAGCCAGGGCGATGGTCAGGTCATCATGGTCGAAGACATCACCGAAACCCAACTGCTGGAAGACGAGCTGGTACACAGCGAGCGGCTGGCCTCGATCGGCCGCCTAGCCGCCGGCGTCGCACATGAAATCGGCAACCCCGTTACCGGCATCGCCTGCCTCGCGCAGAACCTGCGTTACGACACCGACAACGCCGAAAGCCTGAAGACCGCCGACGAGATCCTGAAACAGACCGGACGGATTTCCCGCATCGTGCAGTCGCTGGTGAACTTCGCCCACGCCGGCGTCGATGCCGCCCGCCGCGGACCGCAGCCAGTGTCACTGCGCGACTGCGTCGACGAAGCAATCCATCTGCTCCAGCTCAACAAAAACTCGCGCCCGGTGCAGTTTCTGAATCACTGCGACGCCACTACCGCCGTGTCCGCCGACCACCAGCGACTGCTGCAGGTATTCGTCAATCTGCTGACCAACGCCCGCGACGCCTCGGCCGATAATGCCCCTATCGAAATCGAAACCATCCAGATCCAGCGCGGCCGTGTACACGTTGCCGTCACCGATGCCGGCAGTGGTATCTCGGCCGAACATCTGGAGAAAATTTTCGAGCCCTTCTTTACCACCAAGGAGCCGGGCAAAGGCACCGGGCTGGGGCTGGCACTGGTCTACGGCATTCTCGAAGAGCTGGGTGGAGACATCGACATCGAAAGCCCCGTGCCCGGCCGCGACAAAGGCACACGCATTCATCTGTGGTTGCCCGAAGTGGTGGCAGCGACTGCCGAACTCTCCTGAAGGCGACGCCTGCTGCTAAGTTGGTACAACCCGCTACAGTGCTGGTACGAAAGGTAACTCCGGGCGGGCGCCTCGCTAGAAAATCGTTCCCGAACGGGTTAAGGTGACAACTCGTTTTTTGTTCCACGCCGCGCTAGAACCGAGCGGCGCTACTTGGCAGGCTCGACTCCCCATGGAAAAAATTCTGGTCGTCGAAGACGAAGACGTAATTCGCGGTGCGTTGCGCCGCCTGCTGGAACACAACGGTTACGAGGTCGCAGAAGCGATATCCGTACAGGACGCCCTGGCGCATCACCGACTCGACGATTTCCACCTGATCATCAGCGATCTGCGCCTGCCCGGCGCACCCGGCACCGACCTGATCACCCAGACCGACGACGTGCCGGTACTGATCATGACCAGCTACGCCAGCGTCCGCTCCGCGGTCGACTCGCTCAAAGCCGGCGCCATTGACTACATCGCCAAACCGTTCAACCACGACGACATGCTGAATACGGTGCGGCAGATCATTGTCTCGCATCGCCGCGAAAACCCCGCCGATGTAACGCCGCCCCGTCGCGAGCGGCGCCGCGGCGCGCCACAGATCGGCGAGATGGTCGGCTCCTGCAAACCCATGCAGCGGCTCTACGACTACATCCAGAAAGTGGCCCCCACCAGCACCACCGTGCTGGTCCGCGGTGAAACCGGTACCGGCAAGGAGCTGGTCGCACGCGCCATTCATGAGAGCAGCCGTCGCGCCGACCAGCCGCTGATCTGCGTCAATTGTGCAGCGATTCCTGAAACACTGATCGAGTCCGAGCTGTTCGGCTACGAAAAAGGCGCGTTCACCGGCGCCAATACGAACCGTATGGGGCTGATCGAAGCAGCTGATGGCGGCACCCTGTTTCTCGACGAAATCGGCGAGCTGCCAGTGGAAGCGCAGGCGCGGCTGCTGCGGTTTATTCAAGAAGACGAGATTCGCCGCATCGGTGCCGTGCAATCGCGCAAGGTCGACGTGCGTCTGATCTGTGCCACCCATCGCGACCTGAAGGCACTGACCGAAACTGGCGAGTTTCGCCAGGATCTGTACTACCGCATCAATGTCATGCAACTGATGCTGCCGCCGCTGCGCGAGCGCGGCAAAGACATCCTGGAACTCGCCGAGACCCTGCTCGAACGTCGCTGCGAAGCGCTAGGCAAAGCGCCGATGCACTTTTCACCGCCAGCAATTCAGGCGATCACCACCTACTCCTGGCCCGGCAATATCCGCGAACTGGAGAATGTCGTGGAGCGCGCTGTCATCCTCAGCGACAGCGATGAAATCGATAACGACCTGCTCGACATCGAGCTGCAACTGGTGAACGTCAACCAGCTCCGCGCCGTCGGTCAGCGCGGCCTCTCAGCCGTAGAAATGCGCCCACTCAACGCCATGCCTGCCGCCAAAGCCAATGATCCGGTCGAAGACCTGTCGCTGGAGGATTATTTCCAGCGTTTCGTGCTGGAACATCAGGATTCGATGAGCGAGACCGAACTGGCGCAAAAGCTAGGCGTCAGCCGTAAGTGCCTGTGGGAACGCCGCCAGCGCTTGGGCATCCCCCGCAAAAAGCCTGGAAAAACTGCCGGCAATGCCAGCGGCTGAAATGCCGCCTTTCCGTTATTTCCACGCTCGTACTGCGCCCGTTCAATTTCAAGCCGGCCGCCCATTTCGATTGTTACAACAAATATCCGAACGTAACGATTTCCGGGAACTCCTGTAACAAACTACTGTCGCCCCAACCATTTAAATTACCACACCAAAGTTAATTTATTGATTTTAAAGGATTTTATAGGTTGGCACAGAGACTGCTTTGTATATCAGCAAAGAATAACAACAAATAATAAAAAAG
>JBEVMI010000428.1:0-5592 GCA_040508685.1 Spongiibacteraceae bacterium | reverse complement strand
GCTTCAGCGCGCGCATTCACGAACAACACCGAGCGATGTATTGCTGCGCCAGAAACAATGCAGCCACCGCTGATCAGCGAGTCGATGGCGAGACCGCGGCCGCGTTCGTCGTCGAACACGAATTTGGCGGGCGGCACCTGCTCTTGCAAGGTCCAGATCGGCCAGCGCGAATCATAGAGATTGAGTTCAGGCACGACGTCGGTGAGTTCGAGGTTGGCGCGCCAGAACGCATCGACGGTGCCGACGTCGCGCCAGTAACCCTGCTGTTCGGACTGGTAAAGATCGCGAAAAGGATAAGCAAACACTTTTCCCTCGCGAATCGCCGACGGAATTACATCCTTGCCAAAATCGTGTGACGAATTGGCGAGTCCGGCGTCGCGCGACAGATATTCGAGCAGGTAATGGGCGTCGAACACATAAATACCCATGCTCGCCATCGCGCGATCGGGTTTGCCCGGAATCGATTTCGGAGTCGGCGATTTTTCAACGAAATCGAGAATACGCGTATCACTGTCGATTTCGACCACGCCAAATTCGCCTGCCTCGTCCAGAGGCACTTCAATGCAGGCTACCGTGACCTGCGCGCCGCACTGCGCGTGGTGCGCCAGCATCGCGCCATAGTCCATCTTGTAAATGTGATCGCCGGCGAGAATCAGTACATGTGCCGGCTGATGCGCGCGAATGAAATCCAGATTTTGATACACCGAATCGGCGGTACCGGAATACCACAGGCTGCTATCGGAGCTCTGCTCGGCCGGCAGCAATTCGATGAACTCGCCAAATTGACCGCGCATGAAACCCCAGCCGCGTTGCAGATGCTGAATCAACGAATGACTTTTATATTGGGTCAGGACACCGACGCGACGAATACCGCTGTTGATACAGTTCGACAACGTGAAATCGATGATGCGGAACTTGCCGCCGAAAGGCACCGCCGGCTTGGCGCGATGCAGCGTGAGCTGGCGGAGACGAGAACCGCGGCCACCGGCCATGACCAGGGCCAGCGAATCGCGCGTGAGACGACTGACAAAACGCGGATCAGATGAAATCTGCATGATTTGTTATCCTTCATCAGGTGAATCCAACCGGGCCGTTGAAAACATGTGCACCTGAAGTACTGCGGCGTAATCGCGTCAAAAATAGCTCGCTGCAGAACTGGCATCGTCCCGCACTCTAACACTAATTTCCGGGAAATCTGAACCAACTGATATGCGAATTTTACACGCTGCAGCGGAGTATCAAGGCATCGCCAAAACCGGTGGGCTGGCGGATATGGTCGCCGCGCTGAGCACCGCCCTCAACACCCTCGATTGCGATATTCGTGTCTGTGTGCCCGCCTATGCGGGAGCGCAGGAGCTTTTATTAAATCCAAAAACCCTGGGGCAGTTTACGCAACAGGGTTACCTGATCGGTGTGATCGAAGGCCGCCTTGCCACGGACGGGCCGCTGTTGTGGCTGCTGGATTGCGCGGAGCTTTATGGGCGCAGCGGCAACCCGTATCGCGGCGCCGATGGCGTCGAGTTCATCGACAACGCACAACGCTTCGGAATTTTTGGCGCGGCAGTAGCGCGACTGGCACGCGGATTCCCCGACTTGCCGCGAAGTCGCTGGCGCCCCGACGTCGTGCACCTGCACGACTGGCATGCTGCACTGGCGGCGGTGTGGCTGGCACAGCAGGTCGTGCGTCCACGTATTATTTATACGATTCACAATCTGCAGCATCAGGGCGTATTCGATCGCGAACAATTTGACGCACTGCAACTGCGCCCCGAGTGGTGGCACCCGGAAAGCCTCGAATTTTATGGTGGCTTTTCGTTTATGAAGGCCGGGCTGATTTACAGCGACGCCATCACCACAGTGAGCCCGACCTACGCACGCGAAATTCAAACGCCGGCCTACGGTCATTATCTCGATGGTTTGCTGCGATCGCGCACGCAGTTATTGCACGGCATCGTCAATGGCATCGACGAATCGGTATGGAATCCGGCCGACGATATTTTGATACCGGCGCATTACAATCGACAATCCGTCGCCGCGGGCAAAATGAAAAACAAACAGGCCTTGCAACGGGCGCTGGGGTTGCCGCTTGCCGAGGTTCCACTGGTTATTTTTATCGGCCGTCTCGCCGATCAGAAAGGCGCGGACCTGATCCTCGCGGCGCAACGTGAAATCCTGGAGATGCCGCTGCAGTTTGTGATGCTGGCCTCCGGCGACACGGTGCTGGAAAAAAGTTGTCTCGCCTGGGCATCGGCGCAACCCAGCCGCGTCGCGGTGCGCCTGCAAGTTGATGAGCCACTCGCTCATCAACTGACCGCTGCGGCCGATCTGCAACTGATGCCGTCGCGCTTCGAGCCGTGCGGGCTCAACCAGATGTATGCACAGCGTTATGGCACGATTCCGGTGGTACGCAATACCGGCGGCCTCGCCGATACCGTCGTAGACAGCAATCCGACGACGCTGGAAGCTGCCACCGCTACCGGTGTCACATTTGAACACGCTGACGTCGGCGGAGTACTCTACGGCTTGCGGCGCGCCCTCGATCTGGTTGCCGTTGATAAAATCCGTGCAGCGTTGCGCCACAACGGCATGAGCCGCGACTTTTCCTGGCGCGCGTCGGCGCAGCTATATCTTGACCTCTACCGAGCAGGCTGATGGCGAGAGTGCGGAAAATTTAGGGTACGCTGGTCCTGATCGGCATCATCGGTAATATCCAGAGGTAGCCCATGAGCACGAACAACAAAGCCAGCCCCAACAAGTCGCATTGTCATTTCATCATCTTCGGCGCCACCGGCAACCTGGTCAGCGAAAAACTGCTACCCGCACTCTATGAACTCGACGCCACCGGCCAGTTGGAGCCGGCGTTGCGATTTGTCGCTTTTGCACGGCGTGAAATGAGCACGGCGCAATGGGTGGAGTCGATGCAGGAAATGCTGGCAAAAAAATTGCCGCAGCCCCCGGCACCCGCAATATTGGAGCAACTGTGTGCGCGCTTCGATTACGTCGCCGGCGACTACACCAGCCCCGCCGCGTATGCGGAAATCAAAACACTGCTCGGTCGCACCGGCGATAACTGCGACAGCACGGTGTTTTACCTCGCCATCCCACCTAATGACTTTCACGAAGTCATCACTCAATTGCACAACGCCGGCTTCAGTGGCGTCGACAATCGTCATCGTATCGTCGTCGAAAAACCTTTCGGCGAAGATATCGACAGCGCGCGCCGACTGAATACGCACCTGCATAAATATTTCAGCGAGGAACAGATTTATCGGATCGATCACTACCTCGGTAAGGAAACAGTGCAGAATTTATTGGTGTTCCGTTTCGCCAACACGCTGATCGAACCGATCTGGAATCGCAACTATATCGATCATGTGCAGATTACCGTCGCCGAAAATCACGGTATCGAAGGCCGTGCCGGCTACTACGATCACGCCGGTGCGCTGCGCGACATGTTGCAGAACCACATGATGCAACTGCTTTCCGTGGTCGCGATGGAGCCACCGGCGATATTGGACGCCGATGCGCTGCGCGATGAAAAGGTCAAAGTATTGCGTTCAATCCGCCCCATTCCGAAACGTGGCGTCAACAATTTTGCCTTTCGCGCGCAGTATGCTGCGGGACATATCGATCGTGCTGCGGTACCTGCGTATTCGGCCGAGGATGGCGTCGCCGAAAATTCGACCACCGAAACTTTTGTCGCGGCAAAATTTTATATCGATAACTGGCGCTGGTCAGGCGTGCCCTTTTATCTGCGCACAGGCAAGCGGCTCGCGCATAAAATGTCGCAAATCAGTATTTGTTTCCGACATCCACCCAAACAATTATTTCGCGAAACACCGGTCGAAAATCTGGACCCCAACTGGGCGATCCTGTCGCTGCAACCGCATGAGGCCATGCACCTCGAACTCCATACCAAACAACCGGGCCTGGGCATGGATATTCGCACCACCAAACTGGTGGCGTCGTATCGCAAGGAAAATGAAAAAGGTTCCGACGCATACGAAACGTTGTTGCTGGATATCATGGAGGGCGACCGCAGCCTGTTTATCCGCTTCGACGAAGTCGAGTGGTCGTGGCGAGTGGTCGACCCCATCCTGCGTCACTGGTCGCTCGACACTGAATTTATTCACACTTATCCTGCCGGCAGCTGGGGGCCGGACGAAGCCGCGCGATTGTTCGACAGCGAAAGCCATACCTGGCGCAATCATCTGTAGTCTGAAACCAACGGCTCGCGACAATATTTCGTATGCAACAAATTCGCAGACTGCATCCTTACACCGACCAGACCGCGCTGATCACCGATCGGGTCGTGGGGATTACCGAGGTGGCCAATCAATGTATCGTCGCGAAAGGGTGTTTCCGGTGCGTACTGGCGGGCGGGGAAACACCGCGCCGTCTTTATCAGCAGTTGCCGTCAATCGCGACCGACTGGTCACGCTGGGTTATCTATTTTGGTGATGAGCGTTGCCTGCCAACAACCGATTCCGGGCGCAACGATAATATGGCCGCAGCAGCGTGGCTGGATCATGTCGCAATTCCGCGCACACAGATTTACCGCTTCCGTGCCGAGCTGGGCCCGGCGCCGGCGGCCGACGACTACGCCAACACACTGAAAAATATCGGCGATTTCGATCTGGTGTTGCTCGGCATTGGCGAGGATGGCCATACCGCAAGCCTGTTTCCGTATATGCAGCAAACCCTTTACGACGATGTCGTCACTACCGCGGTTTACGCCGCACCCAAACCGCCGCCGCAACGAGTCAGCCTGAGTGCACGACGGCTGAGTGCAACGGATCGCCTCTGGTTTCTGGTCTGCGGAGAAAACAAACGCGAAGCGCTCTCGCACTGGCTTACCGAGCGACCGCTGCCAGCCCTAACAGTTACACCAAGCGGCGGCGTAGACATCTATACCGATATTCTTTTGCCATAGATCTTTCTGCCCCCCGAATATTCACATTGCCGTAATCCAGGGAGGCTTGACGGACAGATTCAGCTTGTTACGATGGTGTCCGCATAACAAGAACCTGACCATCGTAAAACTTGTGCGTCTCGCTGCCTGCCCAATACCGCTGAAACAATCGAAACATCGGGTATTTCGTTAATTGGCTGCTTGTCGCAAAGAGGCTGGCACGATGTTTAATGTCTTAGATACCACCCTGCCCCTGGTCCCGCTGGTAGTCGTGATTGCGGTTGCTGTTGGAGTCCGCGGCGGACCAACGTTATACCGACGTTTTACCGAATACCGCCATCAGCGGGCGTTGCGAAAACTTCAGCAAAAACTTATTTGGCGTGCGAGTAACCCGCGAACTTTTCACGCTGTAACCATCGTGCCCTCGCGCCCTGCGTGCAAGCTGGTCAGACAACATATCCACACCCGCTACCTGACTACGGAAGCGCCGCGTTTGCCGCTCACAGGTTGTCGTGTTGAAGAATGCCGCTGCCGCTATATGCATCACGAAGATCGCCGCGTCGAAGATCGCCGCAACCCATTCGGAATCGATCACGTGCCGATGGGCATCGGAGATAATCGCCGCGAGCAGGATCGACGGCAGCGCGCCCGCGCGCAGCGCCCCCAAATGATTGCAATAT
>JBEVMI010000378.1:0-9329 GCA_040508685.1 Spongiibacteraceae bacterium | reverse complement strand
CCGTTCCATCATCATGATCAATTTGAGCAACGTGCTTTTACCGGCGCCGCTGCGGCCGGTCAAAAACATCATCTCGCCGCGCGGAATCTGAAAGCTGACATCTTTCAGCGCTTCGAACCCACCCGGATATTTTTTACTGACGCGATCGAATTCGATCATTGTTATTTTCCGCGCATTTGGCTAAGAAAGAGGTGATTGAGCAAGAGGTGGCTGGGCAATAAGTCGCTGAACAAGAAGTAACTGGGTAAAAAATTACGCCGCGCTATTAGGCAACCGAATCGTCGCGCTCGAACAGCGCGCGAATAAATTCATCGGCCTCGAAGGTACGCAAATCATCGAGCTGTTCGCCGACGCCGATAAACCGGATCGGCAGCTGGCACTGACGGCTGATCGCGAAAATGATCCCGCCTTTTGCAGTGCCATCGAGTTTAGTCAAGGTAATGCCCGTGACACCCACGGCTTCCTGAAAATGTTTGGCTTGCGACAACGCGTTCTGGCCGGTGCCGGCGTCGAGCACCAGCATGACTTCGTGCGGCGCTCCCGGGTCGAGCTTGCGCAATACACGCACGACTTTTTTCAGCTCTTCCATCAGGTGATCTTTGTTGTGCAGGCGCCCGGCGGTATCGGCGATCAGCACATCGACGTCGCGCGCCTGTGCGGCCTGCAATGCGTCGTACAACACCGACGCGCTGTCGGCGCCGGTATGTTGTGCGATCACCGGCACATTGTTGCGATCGCCCCACACCTGCAATTGTTCGACGGCGGCAGCGCGGAAAGTGTCGCCGGCGGCGAGCAAGACCGATTTGCCTTCGTCCTGATAACGTTTCGCGAGTTTGCCGATGGTCGTGGTTTTACCGACACCATTGACACCGACCATCAGAATCACAAAGGGCTTTTTCGCGGTATCGAGCGACAAGGGCTGCGCGCTCGGCGCCAGCAGCGTTTTTAATTCCTGTTGCAGTGCGGCGTACAACGCCGGCGCGTCAGCCAATTCTTTGCGCGAAACCCGTTTCGCCAGATTGCTCATCACCAGCTGGGTCGCATCGATGCCGACATCGGCCATCAGCAGACGCGTTTCCAGCTCCTCGATCAACTCATCGTCGATTTCTTTGCGGCCGAGAAACAGATTGCCGATGCCTTCGGAAAAACTGCTGCCCGTGCGGCGCAGACCGGCCTTCAGACGCGAGAACAGCCCCGGCTTTTTCGGGGTCGCGGCTTCGGCGCTGACCGCAACCGTTGGCGGTACCGGCGCTGCGGCAACAGTCGCTGCAACTCCAACAGTCGTTTCCAGCGGAGCGGGAGCCGTCGCCTCAGCGGGCGGCAACTCGGGCGGCGTATATGAATCGACTGGGGTGGCGACGGCTTCGCCTTTCGGCGACTTGTCTTTGCGGAAACGGTCGAGAAACTTCATCGGGAACCGGATTGGTCATTCGTGATCGGGGAAATTGGCCAGGTCGAGCGCCGGCAGGCGAAAACGAGCGTGTTACAGTTGCGCGCAGGCCAAAAACAGGCCGTCATACTAACATCCTCGGCTCGATCATTCCCCCATGACCAAATCCAGTAAAAAGTTCGCCCCTAATGGCGCCGGCGAGCCCGGCCAACTGCGCATCATTGGCGGCCAGTGGCGCGGACGCAAACTGTTATTTCCCAGTGAACCCGGCTTGCGCCCCAGCCCCGATCGCGTCCGCGAAACCCTGTTCAACTGGCTGATGCACGCCGTCGCCGGCGCGCGCTGCCTCGATCTGTTCGCCGGCAGCGGTGCGCTCGGCCTCGAGGCGCTGTCGCGCGGTGCCAGCCACTGCACCTTCGTCGACAGCAGCGGGCCCGCGTCTCGCTCCATCGGCGATCATCTGCGCACCCTGCAATCGACGGCCGGCAGCGTTGCCAACAGCGAAACGCGCGTCTGGCTGCGGCAAAATCCGGCGCAGCCCTTCGATCTCGTTTTCCTCGATCCGCCGTTTCGCGGCGAATTGCTCGGTGAATGCTGCGAGTTGCTGGAGAGCGGCGGCTGGCTGGCCGCGTCGACGTGGATTTATATCGAAACTGCCGCCGACGAAACCCTGCCCGCACTGCCGGCGAACTGGCGCCTGCACCGCGACCGCGTCGCCGGCAAGGTCGCGTATCGCCTGTTCGAGCGGCTCGCGCCGGTTTAACCACGGGCCCGACAGCGCCTCCAACTTTCGCCCGGACCCGCTGACACGATAAAATTCGCGCTCCGGCACTTGGGCGCGCTTATCCACCCGCTTTAACAGGCTGTTGCGCATGAAAACCATCATCTATCCCGGCACCTTCGATCCGATTACCCACGGGCATCTCGACCTGATCGAACGCGCGTCGGCATTTTTCGACCGCGTGCTGCTCGCGATAGCGTCCAGCGAAAAGAAGAAACCGATGTTCACGCTGGACGAGCGCATCGACCTCTGCCGCCGCGCCACCGCGCACCTGCCCAATATCGAATTCAAGAGCTACAACAATCTGCTGGTGGATTTCGCGCGGGAAAATGACGCGCGGTTTGTGCTGCGCGGTGTACGTGCTATTGCGGATTTCGAATACGAGCTGCAACTGGCCAACATGAACCGCGCGATGTATCCGGAATTCGAAACGATTTTCCTGACGCCGGTCGAGGGTTACGCCTTTATCTCGTCGACGCTGGTGCGCGAGATTGCCAGCATGGGCGGCGATGCCGAACAGTTCGTGCCGCCGGTAGTCGCCGAAGCATTGCGTTTACGTTTCCCCCGCAAGGGTTAGCCAACGTTTCCCCGCAGGGGTTAAGAGTCACACGCTGTATGGCATTAAAAATCACCGATGACTGCATCAACTGCGACGTCTGCGAACCGGAATGTCCGAACGAGGCCATTTCGCAGGGCGCGGAGATCTACGTCATCGATCCGGGCAAATGCACCGAATGCGTCGGCCATTTCGACGAGCCACAATGCCAGCAGGTGTGCCCGGTCGACTGCATTCCACTCGACGATGCTTTCGTCGAATCCCGCGAACAACTGCTCGATAAATACCAACGTCTGATCGCAAAAGGCTGACCTCATATGCGCATACGCAGATTCCTGTCGGCGATCTGCGTCGCCCTGTTGATCGTCCCGGCGCTGCAGGCGGCCGATCCTGAAGCAGATATCGCAGCAACTAGCCGCATTCCCGAAGCCGCCAGCGGCTTCACGCTCCAGCAAACCACCAGCGCCCCGCACTTTATCGCCGCTACCGCTAACGACCACGCCACTCAAGCGGCGGCAACCATGTTGCAACGCGGCGGTTCCGCGATCGATGCCGCGATCGCCGCGCAGCTGGTGCTCGGCCTGGTCGAACCGCAATCCTCGGGCATCGGCGGCGGTGCCTTCCTGCTGTACTGGGATCAGGACAACCACAATCTCCACAGTTTCGACGGTCGCGAAACCGCGCCCGCAAAAGTGGACGACAGCTATTTCCTGACTGAAGAAGGTAAACCCGAAGCGTTTTTTGACGCCGTGATCGGCGGCCATTCCGTGGGCACCCCCGGTGTACTGCGGATGCTGGCGCTGGCCCACCGCCGTTTTGGCAAACTGCCGTGGGCGACGTTGTTCGAACCGGCAATACGGCTCTCTGAGCAGGGTTTTGTCATATCGCCACGACTCCACGCGCTGTTGCGCAATACTCCGCGGCTAGCTTCCAGCGCGGACATACAGGCGTACTTTTTCAACCCGGACGGCACCCCTAAAGCCGCTGGCACGCAACTGCGCAACCCCGCCTATGCCAGCACCCTGAAACAGCTGGCGCGCGCGGGCGACAAGCCGTTTTACGAAGGCGCTATCGCCCGCGCCATCGTCGACAAGATTCAGCACAATCCGAACCGCGCCGGTAAGCTTGCACTCACCGACCTGAAGCGGTACCGCGCCGTCGAACGCGCTCCGGTCTGCGCCAGCTTCCGCATATATGTCGTCTGCGGTGCTCCGCCGCCGTCCTCCGGCGGTGTCGCCGTACTGACCATGCTCGGCCTGCTGGAGCGTTTCCCCGACGCGGTCCTCACGCCCGAATCGACCAGCTTCTATCATCTGTTCGCCGAAGCCTCGCGGCTGACCTTCGCCGACCGCGATACCTGGCTGGCCGATCCGGATTTTGTCGACGTGCCGGTGCAAGGCCTGCTTAATCCGGACTATATCGCCGCCCGCAGCCGGCTGATCGATCCCGCCACGGCCATGCTCCAGGTCGCACCCGGCCAACCTGCGATGCCCGCCGCCACCAAGGCCGCCGCCTATCGACAGGCCGCTTCGCCGGAGCGGGTTTCAACCAGCCACCTCAGCATCGTCGACGCCGCCGGCAATGCGCTGACCATGACCACCAGTATCGAGGGTGCCTTCGGCTCGCGGCTGATGGTCGGCGGCTTCCTGCTCAACAATCAGTTGACCGACTTCTCCTTTGCGCCAACCGACACTGATGGCCAACGGATCGCCAACCGGATCGAACCCGGGAAACGACCGCGGTCGTCGATGGCGCCGGTGATGGTATTCCAGGAGGGGAAACCGATCCTGCTGACTGGCTCGCCGGGAGGATCGCGCATCATCGATTACGTCGCCAAAACCCTGCTCTATATCCTCGTTTCAGGCGAGCCAATAGACAGCGCGATAGCGAGTCCTCACATCGTGCATCTTGGGCCCGTGCTGGAGCTGGAAAAAGGTCGTATCGATACCGGCCAGCAACAGGCACTGCAGGCGCGCGGGCACAAGCTGATCGAAGTCGAACAGACCAGCGGCTTGAATGTCATCAGGATCGAACGATCGGGATCAGTACCAGGAGAGACACGACTCGGCGGCGCTAACGATCCGCGCCGCGAGGGTTCGGTGCGCGGCGGCTAGCGCCGCACTCTACGCAGCGTAAAGCGCGCACCCGAGAGGCTTTATTCAACCGGCTGATAGGCCGATGCCTCCGGCTCGGCAGTGACGATATCGTGCTTGTAACCGGATTGCGTACAACCCAGGCAGCGCACGAACGTCGCTTCCGCGGGGCCCACGACCAGCACCTTGCCGGCTTCGGCAGCGTTGCCGCCGAGCAGCGAAAACGGCAGTGTCACCAGGTAGGTGGCCGCGCCGATGACGGTGAAGACCACGCCCAGCGGACGCGCAATGATTGCGTCCCCGACCATGGCCAGCGCCGACGGTTCTTCATCGACCGCGCCCTGCGCCAACGACAGTTGCGGCGTCAGCAGGGTTACCGAGAGGGCCGCTGCGGTCAGCAGGCGGGTATAAGAAGTAGCGGTGGTGCCCATGAATCTGTCTCCATGCGGTTCGCGAAATCGATGAGTCCGCGCAAAAAAAGCCTGTCCAGAACGGTTTACGAAGTCTAGTTAACGCCGCAATGACGTCAACCGTCAAACCCCAGGCAATTCACTCTCGCCGCGATCCCTACTGAATTTGTGATCGACTGCCGCCCCACCTTGAGCTGCACGGCCTCGCGAGCTAGAGCTCAGCAAGGCGACCTCACTAACGCTGGCAGTGGGTGCAATAGACCGTACTGCGCTGCCCCAGCCGAACTTCGACCAGCAATGCGCCGCAGATTCGGCAGGGTTCGCCCCCGCGCCCGTAGACCAATAACTGCTGCTTGAAGTAACCCGGTTTGCCGTCACCGCCGACAAAATCGCGCAACGTGGTGCCGCCCTGCGTGATCGAACGCGCCAGGACCTGTTTAACTTCGCCGACCAGACGCTCGTAGCGCGGCAATGCGATCCGGCCCGCCGCGCGCGTGGGATGGATGCCGGCGGAGAACAGCGCTTCGTTCGCATAGATATTGCCGACGCCGACGACGACATGGCTGTCCATCAGAAAAGCTTTCACCGGCGCGCTGCGGCCGCGCGAGCGCTGCCATAAATAGGCGCCGTCAAATACATCGGTCAGCGGCTCCGGCCCGAGATCGACCAGCAGCTCATGTTCGCCGGCGTCGACCGGCTGCCACAGCGCGGCACCAAAACGACGGGGATCGTGCAGGCGCAGCGCCTGCCCGGAATCCAGCACGACATCGAGGTGATCGTGTTTGGCCACCGCGGTATCGGCAGCGACGATGCGCAGGCTGCCGGACATGCCGAGGTGCAGCAGCAGCGTGCCGTGCAGCTCGCCTTGCCGGGAAAAGGACACCAGCAGGTATTTGCCGCGGCGCGCGACACCTTCAACCCGGCAGCCAGTCAGCAACGCCGGCAGATCGGCCGGTATCGGCCAGCGCAACATCGGATGGCGCACGACCACATTGGCGACCAACCGACCGGTCACATGCGGTTCGATACCGCGGCGGGTGGTTTCGACTTCGGGCAATTCAGGCATGCAAACCATCAAATCAAAAACGGCGGGATGCGAATTGTACGCATAGAGCGGCGCGGCGCTGGCCGCTTTAGGGACGCCACCTATACTTTCGTCCATGCCGCCGCTCGCCGACTCCCTCATTGCCGATCCCCCCGCCGCATCGACACTCGACGAGGGCGTCGATCGCAAGCGCCTGCGCCAGATCAAACAGCGTTTCATGGGCGTCAATCAGGCGCGGCTGCAGCGCGCACGCACGGGCCTCGACGCCCGCCAGCTGATATTCCTCGATGTCCTGCCGCTGCTGTTCCACAGCAATCACCCGATGTTGCCGGGTTATGTCTCGCATCAGACTCCGCATGGCGTGTCCGACTACACCCCCAGCAAAACCGACATCACCCGGGCCCAGCGTATCGCCCGCAGTTTTAATTTTGCACGCGAACCGCATATGCGCCGCCGCATCCACAGCCTGTATCTGATGGGTTCGTGTGGCACGGTCGCGCAAAGCGAACGCTCCGATTTCGACATCTGGGTCTGTCACGCCGCCGAACTCGACGCCGCCGAACAACAGTTGTTGCGGCGCAAATGCGACGAGATCTCGCGCTGGGCGACGACGCTGCGACTCGAAGTGCATTTCTTTTTGATGGAGGGCGAAAAATTCCGGCTCGGCGAACGCGAGGGCGTCAGCACCGAAGATTGCGGCAGCAGCCAGCACTATTTATTGCTCGACGAGTTTTATCGGACCGGCCTGCTGCTGGCCGGTCGCGCGCCGATCTGGTGGCTGATTCCACCCGATGAGGAAGCGCAACACGATTTCTACGCCGAAACACTGCGCCACAAACGTTTCGTCAAAAATACGGACACCGTCGATTTCGGCGGCGTCGCGCAAATTCCCGCCGGCGAATTTGTCGGTGCCGGCGTCTGGCAACTGACCAAGGCCATCGACTCGCCGTATAAATCCGTCATCAAACTTTTGCTGACCGAGGTGTATGCCAGCGAATATCCGCGCGTCGAACCGCTCAGCAGCACATTTAAGCGCGCGATCTACAACAATCAGCTCGACATCGACGAACTCGATCCGTACGTGATGATGTATCGCAAGCTCGAACGTTATCTGCTCGCCCGCGACGAACCCAAACGACTGGAACTGGTACGGCGCTGTTTTTATTTCAAGGTCGGCAAAGCCATCAGCAAGGGACCGGGGCGGCGCGTTAAATCCTGGCAACGGTTGTTGCTGGAAAAAATGACTGCACAGTGGCGCTGGTCGCACCAGCATTTGCTGAACATGGACGCGCGCCCACAGTGGAAAGTCACACGCGTGCTCGACGAACAAAAAGAACTGGTGCGCGAACTCAACAACAGCTATCGCTTCCTGCTCGAATTTGCACGGCGCTCCCAGGCGAGCACGATCATCAATGGCCGCGACATGACGGTGCTCGGCCGCAAGCTGTATGCCGCGTTTGAACGCAAGGCCGGCAAGGTCGAATGGGTCAACCCCGGCATCGCGCCGAATCTCGCCGAAGAGGTGCTGACTTTTTGCCAATTGCCGAGCGGCCGCGATCGACAATTGGCGTGGGCGGTATTTGCAGAAACGCCGCGCGCGCTCGGCCACGGAAAAGACGTTGGGGTACGGCCGCTGCGCCGCACTGCGGATTTAATGGCGCTGCTGGCGTGGTGCCACGTCAACGGCCTGCTCGACTGGAATACGCAACTACACGTTATTGAGGGCGAACACCAGGTCACCGAATTCGAATTGCAGAATATCGTGCGGGTGTTGCGCGCGCAGTTGCCAGTCCACGCCGGCGCCGCGAGCCGGCGCTCTGTTGCGGGCGGGCACGAGGACGAACAGGCGCAGGAACGTTTTCTCAGCGCCAACCGGCCACAGGCGATGGTGTTATTCATCAACGTCGGCATCGATCCGATGGCGCAGATGCGCGCGCGCGGACTCGAATTGTTGTCTAGCCAGACCGACAGCCTGCGTTACAGCGGCCTGCGCGAAAATCTGGTGCTCGGCGTCGACGTGATCGTATTGAACAGCTGGGGCGAAGTGACGACACGTGCCTACCAAGGGGCATTCGCGCTGCTGCAATGTCTGCGCGATTATTTGCTGATGTTGCCGCCGCATCAGCACCCCGGCCTGCCGACATTGCAAATCCAGAGTTTTTGTCCGACCCGCGCGGCCGCAATCGCGCAGCGCGTCGAACAATTGTTTCAGGACATCATCGCCTGTTACTACAGCGGCACGCGCCCCGCCGGCGCGCGTTACGTACTGGAAATGCAGCGCGAGTTTTATGTGTTGCAATGGCTCGACGGCCAACCCAGCCTGCAGCGTGCACCCGGTTATACGGCACTGCTGGAATTGCTCGGCCGCGTGCAGCGCAGTTACAGCCCGATCGTATTCGACCGCCACTGCCTGCCGGACTCACTGCTCGCACACGCGGTACTGGCATCGCGCCCCGAACGCGTACAGGTGTTTTATCAACGCCATGCAAATAGCCGCGACAGTGTCGGCAGCAGCGAAACCGCAGAGGTGCTGGTGCTCGACGAAATGGGATCGGTGTACGCGTTCACGACGCCATTTCGCGACGAAGCGACGCTACTGCAACCGCTCGATCAATTTCTGCAATCGGTCTGGCTGCGCCAGCGCAGCGAAATTGCACTCGACGAATCCGAGCGCGATGGAAACCCACTCGTAGTCACCATCGATTATTTTGAGTTGGTCGGCGAACGCAACGCCCTGCATATCGAACGCCGCACACCAATGATGGCAGGTGGCGGTGCGTCATTTAACGTGCAGGCGATCGCGGACTACGATCAGAGCGGCAATCCAAGCTTTACAATTTATTGCGATCAGCAGGAATTTTCCGAACTCGAATACGGCGATACATTATTCGATACGGTGGCGCGCCACATCCTGCAGCACCGCCACACGCAGCAGCGTTATCCGTGTTATTTCACCGACATCGATTTAAGCCGCAGCATCAACGACGGCGGCAGCATTCAGACCATTCATTATTTGCGTTACAAACAGCGGCTGGAAAAATCGCTCAACGATGC
>JBEVMI010000365.1:0-10540 GCA_040508685.1 Spongiibacteraceae bacterium | reverse complement strand
TGGGTTTTGCCACAAATATCTCCAGATGCCGACCCGCCATAACGGCGCGCCGCTCACTTCACAAGACGGGCCGGCATTTTCCCAAATTGGCGCTTAAACGCCAAAGAATCTAACTAATTGAGTCCGAGACGCTAGACGATTGGTGCGTCAGGGCAGGGGGGATTGCAGCTTGATGCGCCACAAATATCGCCAGCGTTTGCCGGTAATCAGCAGCGTGTTGTCGGCGGGATCGAAGGCGATGCCATTCATCACGTCCTCGCCGCTGCGTCGGCGTGGATACAGCTTGCGCAAATCGAGGCGCGCGGTGACGACACCGGTCTGCGGGTCGATCACGGCAATCTCGTCGGTCTGCCAGATATTGGCGAGCAGCCGCGGCTGGGGCGCCAGCACGCCGGCGTCGATCCATTCCAGTTCATTCAGGTAGACCAGCGGTTTGCCGTGCTCGGTGACGTCGAGGGTTTTTTGTTGGCGCAGCGTTGTCGGGTCCAGAAAACGCAAGCGCGCGCTGCCGTCGCTCATGATCAGCGATTCGCGATCATGGGTCAGGCCCCAGCCTTCGCCGGGATATTCGAAACTGCGTTCGATTGCCAGTGTGTTGGCGTCCAGCACGAAGCCTTTGTTGGATCGCCATGTCAGCAAAAACGCCTTGTCGCCAAATACGGTAAAACCTTCGGCGAAATATTCGGGTGCGATGTGGCGGCGCAATTCAGTTTTGTGGTGGCAGGCGGTGCTGGCGGACGCAGTGTCGGGCGCGGGGTCGCAGGTTTGGTCGAGGTACCAACGGGTGACGAACGAGGCGCGATAGAGGCCGCTGCTTTCGTAGAGCGCGTCGTCGACGACTTCCAGCCCTTGGGTAAAGGCGCCAGTTCGGTGCGGATAACGCGCGAGGATTTCGTAGCTGATGAGTGCTGTGGTGCCTGCTTTTGTGCCTGTTGTTGCGTCTGCCCGCAACGGTGCCCATGCCGGCGCCAGCAGCAGTGCCAGGATGAGACCGATCGACAGTGGCCTGGCGATGGCGGTTGGCGCTGCTGCCATCAGTCCGCGCCGGATTCGCGTCGACCGCGCTGTTCGACAAACATGATCGCCTGCTGTACCGCGTTTTTGACCTTGTCTTCCATTTCCATCTGTTCGCGCGGCGACAAATAAAAAGCCATGTCGACATCGTGGCGGATGTAACGCGGTGGCAAATGGTTGAGCGCAACGCAGGCGATATCGGCGAGCAGATCGGCTTCGCCGCGCTGTTCCGGCAGCACGGCGTAAATCTCTTCGATCACCATGCGTTCGTAGTAGTTATGAATGGCGTCGGTGTCGGCGCTGTTGAAAACGGGGGCCTCGCGGGAAAGCAGCATGGCTGTGGTCTCGTCGTTGGATGTTGTGGGATGGCGGCGGAGCAGGTGGGGCAAGTGTAGGTGAGCCCGCTCAAGTCTGCGCTTCGACGCGACCCCGGATCAGGTCGCGCAGGATGAAGCGGGCGGGCGACAGGGCTTGTAGCAGCGGCCGTGGCAGCGGTCGCGGTTCTCCGGTAATCAGCGCCGCCAGCGTTTCTGCGCACAGCGGCGTCGAAGTCAGCCCGCGCGAGCCGTGACCGATATTGACGTAAAGCCCTGGCAGCCAAACCCCCGGCGTATCGACGCGACTGCGGGCATTGCGCGCCAATACCGCAAACCGTTCGCGCATGGCGGCCGCATCGGCCACGGCGCCGACAATCGGCAGATAATCCGGCGTGGTGCAGCGAAAGCCGACACGACCTTCAAATTCGTTCGCTGCTGCGAGGGCCTGGTCCGGTAGAAAGTCCTTCAGCACCGAAGGCAGTGCGGACGTCAATGATTGCAGGTTGCGCAGATGATCCTGCGCGCGCACGGCGACGTCGTCGTCCTTGTCGAACGTCGCGCCGATGCACAGGTTGCCATCGCGCTCCGGCGCCAGATAACCCTCGTGGCAAATCACGGTGCGCGGTGTTTGCGCGATCCATGCCGAAGGTACTGTGGTGATCTGCCCGCGCATCGGCCGCACTGGCCACTGCGCAGCGGGGTGAATTGCACCGCTGTCGTTGGCGGCGGCGATCACGACGATAGACCCGCGTATTTCTTCGTTGTCGAGTTGCACCGACCAGCCATCATCCCTGCGCGTTATCGACCTGACATTGCAGTTCAGGCGCATGTCGATCAGCGGATGTGCGGCCAGAGCGGTGCACACGCGAGCGGGACGCAGCCAGCCGGCGCGTGGAAACCAGAGCGCAGGAGTGGGAACGGCACAGCCGGCAATAACACTTGCCGCAGCCGCATCGAGCGCCTGTACCCAGCCGGTTTGATCGGCAAAAACTTCGCGCAGCCGCGCATCGGTTTCGAGTTGCAATACGCCACACCACGACGCCGCATCGGCGTCGAGAATGCCGGCACGCTGCAGTTGCCGATAGTGATCGAGCGCGTGCAGATAGCTGAGCAAGGCAAAGGCGGACAAGGTGCCGGCCTGTGGCGACAACTTGGTGTACAACACGCCCTGCGGATTGCCGGACGCACCCCCGGCCAGCCTGTCGCCGCGCTCCAGCAGCGTGACCGGCCAGCCGCGACGCGCCAATGCGGATGCGGTACTGCTGCCCGCGAGTCCACCGCCAATCACGATTACACGTTGTTTGCGGCATGCGGCGGGTGGTTGCGCCCAGTATTCAATGGCTGGCTGCCGCGTCTCGCGACGCATTGAGCTTTCGTCTGCGCGATTCACTTTCTGTGGGGTTGTCTGGCCACAGAAAACGCCGCGCAACATTTCGCGTTTGGTGCCGTGCCCCGGTACTTTTTGGACCTCGAAGCCGACTTCGCGCAGGCCGCGTTTGACCTGGCCGGCGCAGGTAAAAGTCGCGAAGGTGCTACCGGTTTTACTCAGCCGCGCGATGCTGCGAAATAACGGCGGCGTCCACATGCCGGGATTTTTCGCCGGTGCAAAACCGTCGAGAAACCAGGCGTCCACGGCAAAACCGTTGGGCAGATCGGCGGCGCTGTCGAGCAGTGCGTCGAAGCTGTGGCCGGCGTCGTCGAACAGCAATTGCAGTGATATGTCGGGTGCCAATTCACGGCGGTGAAAGCCGCGAATAAGCGGGGGATATTGCGCCAGCAGTGTTGTACTCAACTCCGCGAGCTGCGGCCACGCCGCCAGTGCCTGCGTTAGCTGCGCATGCGTTAGCGGATATTGTTCGGCAGAAATAAAACACAGGCGCCAGCCGTGCGGTGCGATCTCCGTCCACAACTGCCACGCCGCCAGAAAATTCAGGCCGGTGCCGAAACCGGTTTCCGCAATCACGAAAACGCCGGGATTTTCCGTATCGAGATGTTGCCAGCGCTCCCGCAACCGGTTCTGTTGCAGAAACACATAGTCGGTTTCATCGAGACCGCCCGCGCGCGAAAAATACACATCGCCAAATTCGACCGAACGCGGCGCGCCGTCGGCGCCCCAGTCGAGTTGGGCGGGGGGAAGTTGGTGAGGGTTGCCATGCTGGGCGGACAACATCAAATGCCGAAAAACAAAAAATCGAGCGCAGCGGTGATAACGTCGCGCTGATTGGCCAGCGAATCGATCGCCGGCCCCAGATCGCGCGCGGCGATACCGGCGAGCTGTGGCGCCATCAACAGGTATTTGTCCACGCCGATTTCGACGACGGGGGTTACACCTTGCAGTACTTTTCGGGAGGGGCTGAGTTTGGCCAGCGGCACGACAACGCGGGTTTGCAGGCCGTCGAGCAGATTGGTCTGAATATCGACCAGATAAGGGTAGGTGTTACGCGATTGCGGATTGCGATTTTTGTGGACGCTGAATTGTGCCATCAGAAACTCCGCGCTCCCGCGGCTGTTCCATCGGCAGCTTTATCCGAAAAGACACCGTGTTTTTCGACGTGTTCGTTATAGGCAGCAATCGCTGCCTGATTTTCATGCAGCCATTGTTCGCGGCTGGCGGCTTTGACTTGCGCCACCAGGGCCTGCTCCAATGTCGCCGACACATTGATGCCGCAGGCTTTGGCGAGTTTCAGCAGGTCGCTATTGACGGTCACATTGGTGGGTTTTTTGGGGGCGTTCTTGTCGTAGGTGTATTGCATGATGGGTTCCCCGGCAACAGTATGTGGCGATTCTATGTGGGGCTTTCATAAACATCAAATATGCGCATTAGCTCATTAGGCCGTTGGGTCATTTCCGTTGTATCTGGCTTGCTGCTGGTCCTGTTGCCAGTGGGTAAGGTATGGGCCGACGACGCTGTCGACGTCAAACAGCAGCGTATCGCCATCGCACTGGCGGGCGAACCGCCCAATCTCAACAGCCTGGTCACTACCGATCAGATCAGCAACTTCATCCTCGCGCATGTGATGGAAGGGTTGCTGCAATACGACCAGCACGGGCAGCTGGGGGCGGGTGTGGCCGAACGCTGGGAATTGCGGGCGGACGGCGCCACCTTCTGGCTGCGGCGCAATGCGCGCTGGAGCGATGGCAAGCCGGTTACCGCGCAGGATTTTGCATTCGCGTGGCGCAGCGCGGTGGCACCGGCGACGGCCAGTCAATATGCGCCGGCACTGTTTCCCATCGCCAATGCCGAACGCATCAATCGCGGTGAGTTGCCGCCTGCGCAGCTCGGTGTCCGCGCCGTCAATGCTTACAAACTCGAAGTAAAATTCGAACGCCCCTGTCCGTATTTTCTCGGGTTGACCGCAACCTCGACGTTTTACCCGGTGCGCGAGGATTTTTTCAAACAGCGCGGCGAACGTTATGCCGCCGATGCCGATGACCTGCTCTACAACGGCGCGTTTGCGTTGACGCGCTGGGTGCACGGTGCGCAGCTGACGCTGGACCGCAATCGGATGTATTGGAATCGTGCGCAGGTGCATCTGCAGGGTATCGATGTGCCCTATATCACCAGCGATGCCAATGCGCTGTTCAACCTCTACAAGAACGGCAATATCGCACTGGCGCAATTGGAGCCGGAGACGCTGCAGGAGTCGATTACGCGCGGTTATCCGGTCAAGCTGTTCAGCGTCGGCACGATGTTTTACTGGGAATTTAATTTGCGGGCCGGCCGGGTAGCGGCCAATAAATCGTTCCGCCGCGCCATTCAGGCATTGTTCGATCCCGAGTTGCTGGTCAATAAAATTGTGGGTCTGCCCGGGGTGCGCGCGGCGGATTCGTTGTATCCACGCAATTTCAAGGCGAATGAACAGGCGTTTATCGATGTGTTCCCACCGCCGCTGCCGCCCCGCAATCTGGCGCAGGCACGGCAATGGCTGGAACAGGCGCGCACGGAATTGGGCCTGCTGCAATTTCCACCGTTGATTTTGTTGTGCGGCGACAGTCAGCGCGCGCAGAAGGAAGCCGAATATTTTCAGCAGTTGTTGTCGGCCGGGCTGGGGTTGCAGGTGCGCATCGACAAGCAGATATTCAAGCAGCGGCTCGACAAAATGACGCGCGGCGATTTCGATATCGTCGCCGCAGCGTGGGGGCCGGATTACGACGATCTGCTGACGTTCGGCGACCTGCTGGCAAGCTGGAACGAAAATAATCGCGGGCGTTATCGCAGTGACGAGTACGATCGTTGGGTGAGTGTCGCGCAACGTGAGGCCGACCCACAGAAGCGGCTGGAAGCATTCGCACACATGCAACGTTTGCTGATTGAGGATGTGCCGCTGTTGATGACGTATGAAAATGCGGTGGCGTACGTTCAACATCCGCAATTGCAGGGTGTGAATCGCAGCATTTTTGGTGGCGATCCGAATTTTCGATATGCACGGGTGGTCGATGTGGCGAAACCTTGAGTCGGCGCGTTATTTCGTCGCGACGATTACCGTCGTAATCAGCCTTGCCGCATGGGTCGAAAGGACATGTGCCGAAACTGCTGTCGATTTCGATCGCCAACGTATCACCATTACACTCGCCAACGAACCGCCCAATCTCAACAGCATGGAGACGATGGATCAGACCAGCGGCTTCGTGCTGGCCCATGTCATGGAAGGATTGCTGCAATACGATGCGCGCGGCGAGCTGGCAGCGGGTGTTGCCGAGCGCTGGGAGTTGCGCGCCGATGGCGCGACCTTCTGGCTGCGGCGCAATGCGCGCTGGAGCGATGGCAAGCCGGTGACGGCGCACGATTTCGTATTTGCCTGGCGCCGAATCGTCACCCCGGCTACGGCCAGCCATTACGCGGGCATTTTGTTTCCGATCAAAAATGCGCAACGCATCAGTCGCGGCGAATTGCCACCGACGGCGATGGGCGTGCACGCGACCGATGATTTTCGGCTCGACGTCGAATTCGAACGGCCCTGCCCCTATTTTCTCGGGCTCACCGCGTATTTTATTTACGACCCGGTGCGGGAGGATTTTTTCAACTCGCGCGGCCCGCGTTACGCCGCCGAAGCCGGCGACATGATCTACAACGGTGCGTTTACCATCAGCCGCTGGGTCCACGGTGCGCGGATGACATTGCAGAAAAATCCCCACTACTGGAATCGCGCGCAGGTGCATTTGCAGCAAATCGACATTCCCTATTTCGCGATCGATCCCGTCTCCGCCTACAACCTGTTCAAGAATGAAAATATTGCGCTGACCATTCTCGAAACCGAAGGGCTCGACGATGCGCTTGCGCGCGGGTATCCGATGACACGGCACCGCACCGGCGCGATGTTTTATTTCGAGTTCAACCAGCGCGCCGGCCGCGCCACCGCCAACAGGGCCTTGCGCAAGGCGATCCAGGCATTGCTCGATCCGGAGAGCATGGCCAGCCGCGTGGTCGGGGTGCCGGGTCTATTGGCGACGGAGTCGATGTTCCCGCACTATTTGCGCGGGGTGCAGCGAACCTTTCGCGAAGAGTATCCGCCGCCAGTTCCTGTGCGCAGCGTGCCGGCGGCGCGCGCGTGGCTGGCGCAGGCACAGATCGAGATGGGGGCGCCGCTACCGACATTGATCCTGCTGACGCGAGAAGATCCGCGCGCGGCCAGAGAGGCTGAATATTTGCAGCAGTTATTGCAGAAGGGGCTGGGTCTGCAACTGCGCATCGAACGCCAGAATACCAAGCAGCGTTACGCGAAAATGGCGCGCGGCGAATTCGATATCGTGCTGACCGGCTGGGGGCCGGACTATGACGACCCGATGACATTCGGCGATGTGTTCGCGAGCTGGAACGAGAACAACCGCGGGCAATACCGCAATCCCGCGTATGATCGCTGGGTCGAAATTGCCAATGCCACGGCGGATCAGGCGCAGCGCATGCACGCGTTTGCGCAGATGCAACAATTGCTGATCGACGATGCGCCGATTTTGCCGACCTACGAGAACAGCAAGGTTTATGTCCAGCATCCGCGCCTGCAGGGCGTTGCCCACAGTGTCTTCGGTGTCGATCCCGACCTGCGTTATGCGCGCGTATTGCCGGAGAGATCCCTACAGAATGCGACGAGATAGATCGCGATGATCCGATATTTGCTTCGACGTTTTGTGTCCAGTCTGGTCACCATCTGGTTTATTGCCACGGCGACATTTTTTGCGATGCATCTGGTGCCGGGCGATCCGCTCAGCAACGAAAAAGCGGTGGCACCGGAAATTCGCCGCAACCTGGAGTTGCGTTACGGCCTCGACAAACCCGTGCTGCAACAGTACGGAATATTTATCGGCAATATGTTGCGCGGCGATTTTGGTATTTCGTATACGCAGCAGAATCGTCGCGTCAACGACATCATCCGCGAACATTTTCCGGTGTCGGCATCGCTTGGCGTGCTGGCGCTGGTTATCGCTACGTTTGGCTCGATTCTGTTCGGTGCGGTTTCTGCGCGTTACCGTGATCGCTGGCCCGATATCAGCATCATGCTGGCGGTGATCATCGGTATTTCCGTGCCGGGTTTCGTGATCGCCGCGCTGGCGCAGTGGGCAATTCTCGCGCTCAACCTGCAACTCGGATTTACGTTATTGCCGGTGGCGGGGTGGGGCAGTTTCGCGCATATGCTGGTGCCGGCACTGGTGCTGGGTCTCGGCACCATGGCGTACATGACGCGGCTGATGCGCTCGTCGATGCTCGACGTCGCGCACGCCGATTATCTGCGCACTGCGCGCGCGAAAGGTTTGAAGCCGGCGCGAATATTCTTTCGCCATCATTTGCGTAACGCGCTGTTGCCCGTCGTCACCGTGCTCGGTCCTGCGGTGGCGGCAATTACGACGGGCGGTTTTGTCGTCGAACTGATTTTTGCGATCCCCGGTCTGGGTCGTTATTTCGTGCAGGCGGTACAGCAGCTCGACTACACCGTGATCATGGGCACGACGGTTTTTTACGGCGCGTTTCTGGTGTTGATGGTGTTGGTGGTCGACGTGTTGTACGGCGTGCTCGATCCGCGCGTCAGTGTTGCCAGGACGGGAGGGCGCTGATGGCGACTGCGGAAATATTTACGGCTGCCTCGGTATTGCCCGCGGATTTATTGCAGCCCGCGCCCTCGCGCACGGTGCTCGAAGGCAGCGTACGCCGCAGTCGTTCCTACTGGGAGCAAGTGCGTGTGCGTCTCGCGCGCAATCCGCGCGCGGTGTTCGCGCTGGTGATCATTGCGGTGCTGGTGTTGGGCGCGTTGATCGGGCCGCTGCTGTGGCGGGTCGATCCGGCAGGGCAGGCGATCGGCGCGATATCGCGCGGACCGATGTTGGCGCAGAGCGCACAAATCATTGTCGATCAGGCGCCGTGGCGAGTTGTTGTGGAATCAACGGCCGCGGAGCCACTTCCCATCGTGAATGCCCCCTCATTAAATGCGCCTGCAAAAAATAATCGGGAGCTCGCGGCGCCGCAACATCTGCAGGTCGTCGAAGCCAATACGCAGCGCGTGCGGCTGCGCTGGTCGCCGGTGGCGGGCGCGGTGCGTTATCACATCTATCGCCATACCCGCGTGCCGCGCGATCGCACCGACCTCGGTTTGCCGATCGGCGAAACGTTGTTATTGAATCAGGTGAGTTATCAGGACGGCCTGATGTTGCGCGACCGGCCGTACTGGTATTCGGTAGTGGCAACGCTCGATGCCAGCGAGTCCGCGCAGGAGTCGCGTGAATACGCAACCGTTGCTGCGCAACCGACGCGCGCCATCGGCTGGCTCGAAGCCCAATTGCAGGGGCTGGTGCCGGTGGATGCCGATCCCGAATCGTGGCGCGATAAAACCGTCGTGCTGTCCGGCAATCCGCTCGGCACCGATTATCTCGGTCGCGATTTGCTTGCGCGGGTATTGCACGGTGCGCGCACCTCATTGTTTATCGGTATCAGTGCGCCGTTTCTGTTTGTCGCATTCGGTGTTTTCTACGGCGCAACCGCCGGCTTTCTCGGTGGCCGCGTCGATTCGGTGATGATGCGATTTGCGGATTTTGTGGTGGCGTTGCCGATGCTGCTGTTCATGATCCTGCTGCGCATTGCGTTTGGCATCGGCCCCGGCGAAAGCGGCGTGCTGCCGATGGTGATTGCGCTGGTGGTGATGAGCTGGCCGGCATCGGCGCGGCTGGTACGCGGGCAGGTACTGCAATTGCGCGAGGAGGGATTTGTCGCGGCAGCGCGTCTCGCCGGTGGCGGCAATCTATACATCATCGTGCGGCACATGTTGCCGAATGTGCTCGGCGTGGTGCTGGTGTCGCTGACGTTTGCGATTCCGCACGCGATTTTCACCGAGGCATTCCTGTCGTTTATCGGCATGGGTGTCACGCCGCCGACGCCCTCCTGGGGTTCGATGAGCAGCGATGGTTTGCGCAATCTGTTCGAACATCCGTCGGAATTATTCTGGCCGGCGCTGTGTATCAGCCTGACCGTATTCGCCTTCAACATGCTCGGCGATGCCTTGCGCGATGCGCTGGACGTCAATGAGGATCTCGCTGCCGACGCGGGGAATGTGCCATGAGCGTGCTCGATGTCGACAACCTCACGGTCGCCATTCGCAGTAATGGACAGGGCACGCCGCACGGTCGCGTGCAAGCCGTGCGTGGCGTCAGTTTTGCGATCGATGCGGGTGAAACCCTGGCAATCGTCGGCGAATCCGGTTGCGGCAAAACCATGACTGCGCTCGCGGTGATGGGTTTGCTGCCCGACGCGGCCGAAATGCACGGCGCGATAACGCTTGAAAATCGACGCATCGATCGACTCGATACGCGCGCACGCAATCGTTTGCGCGGCTCGCGCATCGGCATGGTGTTTCAGAATCCGATGTCGTCGTTGAATCCGACCATGCGCGTCGGCGAGCAGATCGCCGAGGTGCTGGTCACCCATCGCGGTCTCGGCTGGGATGCCGCACACCAACGCGCAATAACATTGCTCGACCGCATGCAGGTGCGCGATGCGGCGGCGCGGGCACGTCAATATCCCTTCGAGTTTTCCGGCGGCATGTTGCAGCGCACCATGATCGCCATGAGTCTGGCCTGCTCACCCGAGGTGTTGATCGCGGACGAGCCCACCACAGCCCTGGACGTCACCATCCAGGCTCAGATTCTTCTGCTCCTGCGTGATCTGCAGGAAACGCAGGGGCTTTCCATCATCCTGATCACCCATGACCTGGGTGTGGTGGCGCGCA
>JBEVMI010000335.1:0-3380 GCA_040508685.1 Spongiibacteraceae bacterium | reverse complement strand
AGCGCGCGTAGGGGCACATGTACAGGCAGACCTGTTCGCGCAACCACCCCGCATTGATATAGGTCGCGCAGGTGAAGAAGGTGATCCACGCGAGCTCGGTCAGGCTGAGATCGAATGTCAGCAAATTCCAGCTGAGTTCGCGTATTGGCGAAAAATAGCCGATAAAAGTCAGGCCGGTGAGCAGCGCAAACGCGAGCCACATGCCGTGTTTAAAAACTTTGCGCAAAATTTTTGCAGCCGACCAAGGATGGGCATCCAGTTTGATGCGCTGATTGCGGCTGCCTTCGGCGATTTGTTCGGCCCACATGTAGATCGCGGTCCATACGGTTTGCGGGCAGGTATACCCGCACCAGACTCGGCCGGCCCAGACGGTGACGGTAAACAGGCCGAACGCGGCGATGATCAACAGCCACGCCAGCAACGGAAAATCCTGCGGCCACAACGTCAGATTGAGGATGTGGAATTTGCGGTCTGGCAGGTCGAACAACACCGCGGGATTGCCGTTCCAGGTAATCCACGGCAGCAGAAAATAACCGAGCAGTAACGGCCAGCCGGTGTAGAGCCGCAGTTTTTGGAAAGCGCCTTCGATCTTGCGCGTATAAATTTTTTCGCGTTTTTGGTAGAGATCGATTTCGCCGACTTCAGCCGGCGCCAGCTGCACCACCGGAATCTCCTTCAATGCAGCGGGCGGCGCGGTTTTTTCGACGTCATTCATGCACGGCGACCACAGCGTTCTGCGACAGGCTGGCTTTCCGTGACAGGCTAAATACATAAGCCGCCAGCAGATGGATTTTCTCCGGGCTCAAACGCTCCTCGTGGACCGGCATCTGACCCGCGCGCCCACCGATAATGGTTTGTTGGATCTGCATCGGCGAACCGCCGTACAGCCAGATGCCATCGGTCAAGTTCGGCGCGCCGAACGCCAGGTTGCCCTTGCCGTCGGTGCCGTGACAGGCGACGCAAAACATCGCGAATTTTTTACCGCCCTCGGCTGCGAGTGCCGGGTCGGCCTCGCGCCCACTCAGGGTGATGACATACGCGCCGACCTGTTGCACGCCGTTATTGCCGAGCGCAGCTTCCCAGGCGGGCATCGCGGCGATGCGGCCTTTGGCGATCGATTCCAGAATCTGCTCCGGTGCGCCGCCGTACAGCCAGTCGTTGTCGGCCAGATTCGGAAAACCGTAGCTGCCGTTCGCATCGATGCCGTGGCATTGCGCGCAATTGTCGGCGAATAAACGCTGGCCCATCTTCAGTGCCTGACGATCTTTACTGACTTCGGCAATCGGCATCTGCGCGTATTTTTCGAAGAGCGGACCGTACTCGGCATGGGCGCGATCGATGTCGCGTTGCAGCTGATTTTCCTGGGTCCAGCCCAGCAGTCCCGCAAATTTGCCGAGACCGGGATAAGCCAGCAGATAACCTGCTGCGAACACGATGGTGATGACGAATAAATTAAACCACCACGCCGGCAGCGGGTTGTCGTATTCCTCGATGTCGTCGTCGTAGACATGGCCGGTGGTGTTGTCGGGGCCGGTGTTCTTACCTTTGCGATTGGCAAATAACAACCAGCAGATGCCGCCGACAAAAACCAGCGTGATGGTTATGATCCAGGTGCTCCAGAATGTCGTCATGCGCGTTACTCTCCCGACTCATCGCTATCGGCGAAGGGCAGGTTGGCGGCTTCGTCAAAAGATGCTTTGCGTTTTTTGCTGTAAGCCCAGCAGCAGATGCCCACGAAGGCGATAAACGCCGAGGCAGTACCGATGCTGCGCAAGGTTTCGAACAGGTCCATGGCCTTCTCCTCTTAAAAAGGGAACTTGGGGAAACTCTGATTAAGCTACTGCGCTCGTCATCTCACAGGCGGGCGGTGCGCGGAATGCTCACATACTGACGTGTATGCTCCGCTTCCTGTGCTCCGGCCGCCTGCGACCTGACTTCGCTCGCGACGCTTAATCAGAGTTTCCTTAGCGCTGATATTTCAAAACGGTGCCGAGCTGTTGCAGGTAGGCGATCAAGGCGTCGATCTCCTTGTGTCCCGCCACCGCGGCCTGCGCGCCTTTAATATCGTCATCGCTGTAGGGAACGCCGAGCTGTCGCAACACCGTTAATTTTTTCGCGCTGTCTTCGCCGCTGAGTTCGTTGTCGAATAACCACGTGAACGCCGGCATGTTGGATTCCGGCACGACGTCGCGCGGATTATTCAAATGCGCGCGATGCCATTCATCGGAGTAGCGGCCACCCACGCGCGCCAGATCGGGACCGGTGCGTTTCGATCCCCACAGGAATGGATGGTCGTAGACGAATTCACCGGCTACGGAGTAGTGACCGTAACGTTCGGTTTCCGAGCGCAGCGCCCGAATCATTTGCGAGTGGCACACGCTGCAACCTTCGCGAATATAGATATCGCGGCCTTCGAGCTGCAGCGCCGTCAACGGCTTCAACCCGGCGACTGGCTCCGTGGTTTGTTTCTGAAACATCAGCGGGACGATTTCGACCAGCCCGCCAAAGCTGATAGCGACAATGATCAGCACCACCATCAAGCCAATATGTTTTTCGACGACATCGTGATTCATGCGTTGTTTCCTTAAAGCGAAAAGTCCTTAAGCCGTCTGCGCAATGGTGATGGCAGCGACAGGTTCGCGCCGGCGCACGGTTTGCCAGGTGTTGTAGGCCATCACCAGCATGCCGATAAAAAACAGGCCGCCGCCGATCAGGCGCACGATGTAACCCGGATAACTCGCCTGCACGGATTGCGCAAAACTGTAGGTCAGCGTGCCGTCGGTGTTATAGGCGCGCCACATCAAACCCTGCATGATTCCGTTTACCCACAGCGCGGCGATATATAAAACCGTGCCGATGGTAGAGAGCCAGAAATGCGTGTTGATCAGGCCGATGCTGTACATCTGTTTTTTGCCAAACACGACCGGCAGCATGTGATAGATCGCACCGATCGATACCATCGCCACCCAGCCGAGCGCGCCGGAATGTACGTGGCCGATGGTCCAGTCGGTGTAATGCGAAAGCGCGTTGACGGTTTTGATCGACATCATCGGACCTTCGAAGGTCGACATGCCGTAGAAGGAGAGAGCCACGACGAGGAAACGCAGGATCGGATCGGTGCGCAATTTATGCCACGCGCCGCTCAGCGTCATCATGCCGTTGATCATGCCGCCCCAGCTCGGCGCGAGAAGCACCAGCGACATCACCATTCCGAGGCTCTGCGCCCAGTCCGGCAGCGACGAGTAGTGCAGATGGTGCGGACCGGCCCACATGTAGATCGCGATCAGCGCCCAGAAGTGCACGATCGACAGCCGGTAGGAGTAGATCGGACGCTCCGCCTGCTTCGGTACGAAGTAGTACATGATCCCGAGAAAGCCGGC
>JBEVMI010000314.1:0-7727 GCA_040508685.1 Spongiibacteraceae bacterium | reverse complement strand
GGCGAACTCGACGCCATCATCATCGCGCTGCCGTTCACGGAAGCCGATGTCGTCACCCAGCCTCTGTACGACGAACCGTTCGTGGTGGTGATGCCGGGCGATCACAAGCTGGCGAAGCAGGACCGCATTACCCAGAAACAGCTCGAAAAAGAGACCGTGCTGCTGCTCGGTGAGGGCCACTGCTTCCGCGACCAGGTGTTGCAGTCCTGCCCCGGCGTGCGCAAAAGCCTGGACCACACCGATGGCCAGCTGCAGTCGATCGTCGAAGGTAGCTCGCTGGAAACCCTGAAACACATGGTGGCGTCGCGCCTCGGCATCACCGTGTTGCCGTTGTCGGCGGCGCAGATCGCCCCCTACGGCGAAGGCATGCTGGCGATGCGGCCGTTCGCTGACCCGGCGCCGATGCGCACCGTCGCGCTGGCATGGCGCGCGAGTTTCCCACGTCATCGCGCCATCGATATTGTCGGCCAGGCGATCCGCCAGTGCCCGCTGCCGATTGCGCCGGTGACGGCGGCGGCCTGACCGCCGCGTGCCTTCCCTACCGATAATCAGCCACCGATGATCAGCCGCCGATGACCACCACGGTCGACCGTATTCCCGTCACCGCGCTGCGCGGCGTCGGCCCGCGGCTGGCGGAAAAACTCGCGCTGCTCGATATCAGCACGGTGCAGGACCTGCTGTTCCACCTGCCGCTGCGCTATCAGGACCGCACCCGCATCACGCCGATCGGCGCGCTGCAGCCGGGACAGGACGCGGTGATCGAAGGCGAGGTGCGGGTCGCCGATATCGTCTTCGGCAAACGCCGATCGCTGCTGGTGCGGCTGCAGGATCACACCGGCACCGTCAGCCTGCGTTTCTTCCATTTCAACGCCGCCCAGCAACAGCAGCTCGCTGCCGGCACGCGGCTGCGCTGCTACGGCGAGGCCCGCCGCGGTTCCAGCGGGCTGGAGTTGTATCACCCCGAATACCAGATTCAGGCCGCCGAACAGGAGGCGCCGGTCGCGGCGACACTGACGCCGGTCTATCCCAGCACCGAGGGTTTCCAGCAGGCGAGCTGGCGCAAGTTGTGCGGGCAGGCACTGACGCAATTGAGCGCGGAAAGCCTGCGTGACTATTTACAAGAAATCGAGTTGCCGACGGTCGGTCTGCAGGAGCACGGCCTGCCGGCGGGTGCCCGCGTGCGCCTCAGCGAAGCGCTGCGTTATCTGCACGAACCGCCGCCGAATGCGCGCCAAGGAGAACTGCTCGAAGGCCGGCATCCGTTTCAGCAGCGCCTCGCCTTCGAGGAATTGTTGGCCCATCAGCTCAGCCTGCGCGGTCTGCGGGCGCAGATCCGCCGCGGCGGTGCTCCGGCGCTGACCGGTCCGGCCGCGCTGCAAAAGGCGTTTCTGAAGCAGCTGCCGTTCGCGCTGACCGCAGCACAGCAACGCGTCGCCGCCGAAGTGGCGACGGATCTGCGCCAGTCCAAGCCGATGTTGCGCCTGGTGCAGGGCGATGTCGGATCGGGCAAGACGGTGGTGGCGGCGCTGGCGGCGTTGCGCGCGGTCGGCAGCGGTTACCAAGTCGCGCTGATGGCGCCGACCGAGTTGCTGGCCGAGCAGCACCGGCAGAATTTTTCGCGCTGGCTGGAGCCGCTCGGGATCGCAGTGGGCTGGCTGTCGGGGCGTATCAAGGGCAAGGCGCGCGCGGCCCAGCTGGCGGCCATTGCATCGGGTGAGGCGGGGGTCATCATCGGTACCCACGCCCTGTTTCAGGATGAGGTGGTGTTCCACCGGCTCGGGCTCGCGATCATCGACGAGCAACATCGTTTTGGCGTGCATCAGCGGCTGGCACTCACGGAAAAAGGTATCCACGCGCACCAGCTGATCATGACCGCGACGCCGATTCCGCGGACGCTGGCGATGAGTGCCTACGCGGATCTCGATACCTCCGTGATCGACGAGCTGCCGCCGGGCCGGCAGCCGGTGCAGACGCTGGTGATCGGCAGCGAACGCCGCCCCGAAATCGTCGAGCGCATCCGCCTCGCCTGTCGCAGCGGGCGTCAGGCCTACTGGGTCTGCACATTGATCGAGGAATCCGAGCAGTTGCAGGCGCAGGCGGCCGAAGCGACCTGTCTCGACCTGCAGGCGGCGCTGCCGGAGTTGCGGGTCGGGCTGCTGCACGGCCGGCTCAAAAATGACGAGAAGGCAGCGGTGATGGCGGCGTTCAAGGGCGGCGAGCTGCAACTGCTGGTGGCGACGACAGTGATCGAGGTTGGCGTCGACGTGCCCAACGCCAGCCTGATGATCATCGAAAATCCGGAGCGGCTCGGCCTCGCCCAGTTACACCAGCTGCGCGGCCGGGTAGGGCGCGGCTCCATCGAAAGTTTCTGCGTACTGCTGTATCAGTCGCCGCTGTCGCGCAACGGGCGGGCGCGGTTGCAGGTCTTGCGCGACAGCAACGACGGGTTCGTCATCGCCGAAAAGGATCTCGAACTGCGCGGCCCCGGCGAAGTGCTGGGTACGCGCCAGACCGGGCTGTTGCAGATGCGCATCGCCGATCTGCAGCGCGATGCCGAATTGCTGCCCGCGGTGCGTGCCTACGCGCAGACGTTGGAGCAGAGCCTGCCCGAATCCGAATACCGCGCCGTGGCGGCGGCAATCGTGCGGCGCTGGCTGCCGGACCGGGAGCGGTTCGGACGCGTCTGATCTCGACCGGACCTTTCCAAATTCACTGCTAGACTTCAAAAACACTCGTTGATGGCATGCGCGGGCGTTATTCGGCCCGCACGAACTTTTGTCGATGGATTTTCTTCATGGATTCTTTTTAACGGATTCCCTTGATGGAAAGCGTTGGCGAAAAAACAGAAGAGGAAGAAGTTGATGGCCATTCCAGCCGCAGTTGACACACTGCTGCGCACCCACAATATCGACTACAGCGTGCTGGAGCCGGTGCCCGAAAGCACCGTGAAAGCGACAGTGCAGACCGTTGTGCTCGGCGACGATCAAGGTCGCGTGCAGGTGCTGTACCCCGCCGACTGCGTGCTTGATCTCAACACGCTGGTACGCGCCGCCGGGCGCCAGTTCCGGGCGCTGGCCGACGCCGAGCTGTTTCGGCTGTGCCAGAAAAATGCGTTGCAGCAAGTGCCGGCGTTTCCGTCGGCGCTCGGGCTGCCGACCATCGTCGACCGCCGTTTGCTGGCGTGCGACAAAGTGGCGCTCGCCTCCGGCATCCAGGGCCAGTTGCTGTGCCTGAGCGGCGAACAATATCGGCGCAGCCTCGCTGCCGCCAGCGTGCACGACTTTGCCGTCGAGCTGTCGCAGCTGCAAGGCAGCCGCCTTGACCAGATCGACGATGTCTCGGACATCACCAAAGCCATCGCCAGTTTCACCCAGTTGCGGATCAAACAGCGGCTCGAAGAAACGCTGGAATTGCCGCCGTTGCCCGAGACCGCGCAGAAGATCATCAAGCTGCGGGTCGATCCCCACGCCGATATTCGCCATCTGACCGCCATCGTCGAACTCGATCCGGCGCTTGCCGCGCAGGTAGTCAGCTGGGCATCGTCGCCGTACTACGCCGCGCCGGGCAAAATCCGCTCGGTGCACGACGCCATTGTGCGCGTGCTCGGCTTCGATCTCGTGCTGAACCTGTCGCTGGGCCTGGCGCTGGGTAAAAGCCTGAGCCTGCCGAAAGATGCGCCGCGCGGATTTACGCCGTACTGGGAGCAGTCGGTATATGCCGCGGCGGCGGTGGAGGCGCTGGTCGGCTGTATCAGCCCCGAAAAACGTCCGACCATCGGCCTCGCCTACCTGACTGGCCTGTTGCACAACTTCGGTCAATTGCTGCTGGCCGAAGTGTTTCCGCCCCACTTCTCCGCGTACTGCCGCTACCAAGAAGCGAATCCGCACGCGCACTACGTATATATCGAGCGTCTGTTGCTCGGTGTCAGTCGCGACCAGATTGCCGGCTGGCTGATGAAATTGTGGTCGATGCCGGATGAGGTCTGCACCGGTCTGCGCCAGCAGAGCAATCCGGACTACGACGGCTCCCACAGCGCCTACGCCAACCTGATTTTTATCGCGCTGCGCCTGTTGCGGTTGCACAACATCGGCAATGCGCCGCTGGAACCGATCCCCGAGGCGATGTATGCGCGCCTGCATCTCGATTCGGGCAAGGCGATGCAAGCCATCCAGCATGTGGTGGAGGCCAGCGACGAGGTAAAGGGGATCGCCGCCAGTTTGGCGGGCGCGTGATCTGAAGCCGTAGCTCTCACTGTAACTACGGCTATTCGGTCAGCGCCTGCGCCAGATTGTGGCGGCAGACTTCGAGAATTCGCTGGATCGCGGCATGGTTGAGTGTGTCGCGATAGGTTTCCAGCTCCGCATCGGTCAGATAACGATAGGTATATAACGCGTGTGCCTCGGCCAGTGTGGCGAGGTGACGCGTCCGCTCCTTGACTGCATCCTCCTGAGTTTTCGCCCACGTGTCGCGTGCCGCGGCAGGCTCCGCGCTGTGCGCCACGGCGACGCTGATACTGGTCTGCCATTGTGCCAGCAGCTCCGCACCGGCACTGGCGTCGACCAGTCCACGCGCGAGTTGGCGCCGCGCCGGATTTGGCGTCGCGTCGAACTGCGCACGGAATTCCTTGAGCCCCGCGCCGGCGCCGGACTGCGCCATGGCCAGCTCGAAATAGCGGGCGCGACGCGGCAGCGGCATTTGCAGCAGCGCCAGCGCCTGCTGCAGCGTCTGCGGGTCCACCTGCTGTGCGACGCTGCGGGCGATCCGTTCGCGCAGCGTTGTGGTGTTGAACTGTGGGGTGAGTTGGCGGCGCCATTCAGCTTGTTGCGCGGACGTGGCGGCGCGGAATTTTGCCTCGCTCAGGAGGGCCTGGTCGGCGATCAGCGGAGTCTGCTCGACGATGGCGTCAACGCCCAGCCAGTCGAGCAGCTGCCGCGTGGTTTCCAGTTGCACCGGGTCGATCGGCACTGCTGTTTGTTTCCGAGCAGGTGGTTGCGCGACCGCGGGTTGCGCCAGCGGCTGCGCCGAAGTGGTACCGGCCAGCCACAGCGCCAGAAAAATCAGGGTGAGAACAGTCGAGTTGAGCGGCGACACCGGCGTTGGCCGGCGTGATCGGGGAGGAGGTGTCATCGGCGCCTGTCTTGGTTGATGGCTCTCTTAATTGATGGCTTCGCGCAGGCCCTTGCCCGGTTTGAAGCCGACCGTGGTGCTGGCGGCTATCGTCAGCGACTCGCCGGTCTGCGGATTTTTGCCGGTGCGGGTGCCGCGGTGGCGGCATTCGAAGGTGCCGAAACCCACCAGGCTGACGTTATCGCCGCGGCTGAGGGCATTGGTGATTTCATCCAGAATGGCAGCCAGGGCCTGCTGGGCTTTTTCCGCGGGAATATCGGCGCGGTCGGCAATATAGGCGGTCAGATCGGGTTTGCGCATGACTGGTCCTTAGTAATGGGCGATTCGCGATGGGCGGTTTCTTGCTGGACAGCTTTTGAATGAGTCGAGGCGACGAACGGAAATAACGGCCGGGCGAGCCGCGTCATTTAACTGCTGCGCGCCCCTCCGAGTAAAGCCTGTCGGCCAGATACGAGCGTTAATCAGTCCAGGTTGTTTGCCGTTCCGCTTCGCCTGAGACTCGCTCCGCCGCGCGCACTGAATGTGTCGATTGGTGTTGATGGGTTAATTTTTTCAGTGTTCGAGCGTGGCGCTGGGTAAAATCGCCGCCGCACGCTCGACACTATTGCGGCATAGCGGCCGGCAGCATCCGAGCACAAAGAATTTATCTGGAAGGCGCGCATTGTACGCTGACGATTCACGGGTCCCGGTCACCGTAACCCCCCCCGAATTATTGCGCGGTGCCGCGCGCCAACTGCGCTGGCGCGACGGTCGCCGCTACCGCAGCACTCAAATACCGGCATTATTGCGGCCGTGGTTATTCGCCGAAGGTTCACTGACGCAACGCCTGCTCGACGCCAGCGCTCGCGAGTTTCGCGTGCAGGTGCTGGCGCAGTGCTGGCAGCGCCCCACGCTGGCGGAGGCGCGTCTGCTCGATATCGATCCCACTGCACTGACGCTGGTGCGCGAAGTGATTTTGTACGGCCGCGGCCAGCCCTGGGTCTATGCGCGTTCAATTTTGCCGGAGCCAACACTGACCGGCGACCTGCGACGTCTGCGCAAATTGCAGAACTCGTCGCTCGGCGCATTGTTGTTTACGTACCCGCAACTGCGGCGACGGCCGTTTGAGTTGGCGACCAGTCACGGCCTGTGGGGGCGGCGGTCGCGCTTCGAGGTCGGCGCCCGCGCGCTGATCGTCAGCGAATTTTTCCTGCCGGATTTTCTGTTGCATCTGCACCATCGCAATGTGCCCGCCGTCGCCGATTGAGTCATGGTACTGCTCTATACTCGGGCGCTCAGCTTTCTCTGCCTCGAGATTCTCCGATGCCGTCGTTGCGTCAACGTCTGCCGCTTGCTCTTCTGAAATCGTATGCGCAATTGATGCGCGTCGATCGTCCGATCGGCACTCTGCTGCTGCTGTGGCCCACGCTGTGGGCGCTGTGGCTGGCGGCCGGCGGTTTTCCGCACTGGCATCTGCTGATTATTTTTCCGCTGGGTGTATTGCTGATGCGCTCGGCGGGTTGTGTGATCAACGATTTCGCGGATCGCCGCGTCGACGGGCAGGTTAAACGCACCGCTTCGCGGCCACTCGCCACGGGCGCGGTCAGCAGCCGCGAAGCGCTGTTGTTGTTTGCCGGTTTGTGTGGGCTGGCCTTTGTGCTGGTGTTGTTTACCAATCGGCTGACGATTTTGTTGTCGCTGGTGGCGGTGGCGCTGGCGGCGATTTACCCGTTCATGAAACGTTACACACACCTGCCGCAGGTGGTTCTGGGCGCCGCGTTTGGCTGGAGTGTGCCGATGGCATTTGCGGCACAGCTCGGCACAGTGCCGCGCGCGGCCTGGCTGGTGTTTGTCGCCAATCTGTTGTGGACGATCGCCTATGACACGTTTTACGCGATGGTCGATCGCGAGGACGACCTTAAAATCGGCGTGAAATCGACCGCGATATTATTCGGCGACGACGATCGCATGATTACCGGCACGCTGCAATTGATGACGCTGCTGGCATTGGTTTTCATCGGCGTTCAGTTCAAGCTCGCGTACTGGTTTTATGTGTCGCTGATTGGCGTGGCAGTATTGTTCATTCATCAGCAGTGGCTGATTCGCGAACGCCGTGGCGACTTATGTTTTCGCGCCTTCCTCGACAACAATCGTGTCGGCGCATTAATTTTTGCCGGTATTTTTTTGCACTATCTGGTCGGCCCCTGACGGCTGGCGCTGACCATCTGCGGTTGTCAACGACATGAGCGTGTCTCTGCATTTTGAATGGCTGTCGCAGATCGACGAAATCGACGCACAGCACTGGAATGCGCTGCTGCCGAGCGACTATCCGTTTGTGCAGCACGCTTTTCTTGCAGCGCTGGAGCGCAGTGGCGCCGCTGCCAAAAACAGTGGCTGGCTGCCGCAACATCTGCTGTTGCGGCGTGGCAAGCAGCTCGTCGCGGCGATGCCGCTGTATCTGAAAACACATTCCTATGGCGAATATGTATTCGACTGGTCGTGGGCCGATGCGTGGCAGCGCAGCGGGCTGCATTACTATCCGAAGCTGTTGTGTGCGATCCCGTTTACGCCCGCCACCGGTCCGCGCGTGTTAATTGCGCCAGGTGAGAATGTCGCTGCGA
>JBEVMI010000289.1:0-7740 GCA_040508685.1 Spongiibacteraceae bacterium | reverse complement strand
CCGCGGAAATGTATCCGGTGCCGCCGGATGCGAAATGGGTGGGTCGCACCGAAGAAATCGTCGGCCGCTGGCTGAAAACCAAAAATCGCGACAACATCATTATCGCCAGCAAGGTTGCCGGCCCCGGCCACGGCTGGATTACGCCGCCGATCCGCGGCGGCAAAACTACGCTCGACCGCCATCACATCATGCGCGCCGTCGAAGGCAGCCTGAAAAAACTGCAGACTGATTACATCGATCTCTATCAAACCCACTGGCCCGATCACAGCATTCCGTACGAAGAAACGTTGCGTGCACTCGATGAGCTGGTCGCCGCCGGCAAGGTGCGTATCGTCGGTTGCAGTAACGAAACCTCCTGGGGCCTGACTAAAAGCCTGTGGCAGTCGGAGTTGAATGGCCTGGTGCGTTACGAAACCATTCAAAACAATTTCAGCCTGAATAACCGTCGCTTTGAAGACGAGCTGGCGCAGGTCTGCCGCAAGGAAAATATCAGCCTGATTCCGTACTCGCCTTTGGGTGGCGGCGTGCTCAGCGGTAAATACAACGACGGTTTTCCCGAGGGCGCGCGTTTCTCGAAGTATCAGAGCGATGGCAGTCGCCAGCAATCGATGGTGAAACGTTTTATCAACGAAAAGTCTATTGCCTCGACCAAACGGTTTATGGAAATTGCCGCAGAGATTGATATGTCGGTGGTAACGCTGGCGACTGCCTGGAGCAAACAGCATGATTTTGTTGCGTCAACGATCGTGGGTGCGACAAGCGTCGGTCAGCTCGACGATATTCTGGCCGCGGCGGATGTGGTGTTGAGTAAGGAAACGCTCAAGAAAATTGACGCGGTCAGCAAGGAAATTCTTTACCCCATGGGGTGATGTAATCGATTGGCGCGTCCAGTCATACGACGCGCCGATCGTTATCTCGCGATAACCGCCAGCAGCGTTTCGACCAATTGATCGATCTGCGCGGGTTCGATAATCAGCGGCGGTGACAGCGCAATCACATCGCCGGTAACGCGCACCAAAACTCCACGCTGCAAACACTCCACAAACACTTCGTAACCACGAGTCCCAGGCGATCCCGGTTGCGGACTGAGTTCAATTCCCGCAAGCAAACCGAAAGTGCGAATATCGACGACGCCGTCGATATCGCGCAGCCTATGTATGGCCTGTTCCCAATAATTTTCGAGTTCGCGCCCGCGCCCGAACAGATTTTCCGTTTCGTAAATATCGAGTGTCGCCATTGCTGCAGCGCAGGCAACGGGATGGGCAGAGTAGGTGTAGCCGTGAAACAGCTCGATGCCGTTGCCAGGGCTGCGCGTAGCAGGCGCGTGTATAAAGCTATCGTGCACGGCGCGATCGACGAATACCGCACCCATCGGAATATTGCCGTTGGTCAGGCCTTTGGCCGTCGTCATCAGGTCGGGTGTGACAGCAAAACGTTGCGCAGCGAAAGTCGCGCCGATGCGACCGAAGCCAGTGATGACTTCATCAAAAATCAGCAGAATGCCGTGGCGCGTGCAGATTTCGCGCAGGCGTTGCAGATAACCCTGCGGCGGTAAAATCACTCCGGCGGAGCCGCTGATCGGTTCGACAATCACCGCGGCGATACGCGCGGCACCGTGTTTTTCAATTAACGTTTCGAGCGCGTCCGCGAGTTCGATACCGTGGGTCGGCAAGCCGCGCGAAAATGCATTGCGTTCGAGGTCGAGCGTATGCGGCAGATGGTCGACGTCAGCCAGCAGCGGGCCGAAATGATCGCGATTGTTGGGAATTCCTCCCACGGAAATACCGCCAAAGCCGACACCGTGATAACCCTTGTCCCGACCGATCAATAACGTGCGCTGGTGTTCGCCGCGCAGTTGGTGATAAGCGCGTGCAATTTTTAATGCGGTATCGACCGCTTCGGATCCGGAGTTGGTGAAAAAGATGCGGTCGAGTCCCGGTGGTGCCATCGCAGCCAAACGTTCAGCGAGTGCAAACGCCAACGAGTGACCCATTTGAAATGGCGGGGCGTAATCGAGTCGGGTTAATTGTTGTTGCACGGCGTCGATAATTTGGCAGCGCGCATGCCCAGCGTTGACACACCACAGGCCGGCAGTGCCATCGAGTACTGGCGCACCCGCATGGTCGCGGTAATACATGCCGGACGCAGTGGTCAGCAGCCGTGGTGTGGCCTTGAATTGGCGATTCGCAGTAAAGGGCATCCACCATGAGTCCATGCTGGTGGTTGCGGGATGATCGGCGGGTGGCAGGGGCATGGAATTATCACCGGTGACAGGCGTCGGAAAATGGACGTGGCTCAGACCGTGGTCATCGCTATCTTACGTCATCGGCCAGCAAAAATTGTTGGCTTGCCGCCGTGGCTGACTGGGGAGGTCGGGCTGGCGGATCGTGGACTATGGTGCCAAAGTGAATCGAGACGAATGTGCTCGTCCTGATTGCTTAAAAATTCTGCAACATTGATGGAGCCGGGTATGATTTTTCTGATCTGTCTGATGAGTTGGCTGCTGGTAATCGCAGCACTGGTCTATATCGAATTCCCCCTGTTGCCGGCATCTGCCATTGCGGTTGGTGTGTGGTGGCTGCTGGGTTTTATCAGTCCGGCTCTGCACTATCCGTTGTTGTTCCTGTTGATGCTCGCGCCGATCGTGATTCTGAATGTGCCGGTTTGGCGGCGACGTCTGGTCAGTGCGCGACTCAAAATCCAGCTGGCAAAACTACTGCCGCCGATGAGCGTCACCGAACGCGAGGCGCTGGAAGCGGGCACCGCGTGGTGGGACAAGGAATTGTTTTCCGGCAAGCCGGATTGGGACTGGTTTGCACGCACCGCATTGCCGACGTTGACTGACGCCGAGCAGAGTTTTCTCGATAACGAAGTCGAACAATTGTGCGCGATGCTCGACGAGTGGCACATCCATCACGAACGCAAGGATTTGCCGCCCGAGGTCTGGCAATTTCTGAAGGACAAAGGTTTTTTCGGATTGATCATTCCGCCGCAATACGGTGGTAGAGGTTTCAGCCCTTACGCACAAAGCAGTGTGATGACGAAACTCGCGACGCGTTCGATCACTGCGGCCGTCACGGCGATGGTGCCCAACTCGCTCGGCCCCGGCGAATTGCTGATGCATTTCGGCACCGAAGAGCAAAAACAACGCTGGCTGCCGGGGCTCGCAGCGGGAACCGAATTGCCGTGTTTTGGTTTGACCGGCGCTGAAGCCGGCTCCGATGCGGGATCGATTCCTGATCGCGGCATCGTCTGTTACGGCCGTATACCTATCAACAGAGAGTCCAGCAATAACGAGCCCGGCACTGAAGAGCAGGGTGAGCCGGTGCTCGGAATCAGTCTGACCTTCGCCAAACGCTGGATCACCCTGGCGCCGGTTGCCACCGTCGTCGGCCTGGCTTTCAAACTTTACGATCCCGATCATTTGCTGGCGGAGACGCTGGGCGAAAAATTCGGCGGTGACTCCAGCAATACATCCACTAATAAAAGCCTTGTCGATTACGGCATTACCTGTGCGCTGATTCCGGCGTCGCATCCCGGCGTCATTACCGGTTTGCGCCACAATCCCGGCGCGCCATTCATGAATGGTCCGGTCAGCGGTACCGATGTATTTATTCCTCTCGACTGGATTATCGGCGGCCCCGCGATGGCGGGCAAAGGCTGGCGCATGCTAATGCATTGTCTCGGCGCAGGGCGCGGTATTTCGCTGCCGGCGATGGCGACCGCGAGCAGCAAGATCTGTTACCGCGTGGTTGGTGGATTCGCCAGCGTGCGCGAACAATTTCATACGCCGATCGGCCGCTTTGAAGGCGTGCAAGAGGCAACTGCAGAAATTGCTGCGCTCGCGTACACGCTCGAAGCCATGCGCCAGTGGGTGACGCGCGGTTCGCAGGAAGGATCACCCGCTGTCGTCACCGCCATCGCGAAATATCACGCGACCGAAATGATGCGTACCGTGGTCAATCACAGCATGGATGTATTGAGCGGGCGCGGCGTGCAGCTCGGCCCGCGCAATCCGATCGCGCTGGCGTATCAGGCGGTGCCGATTGCGATCACGGTGGAGGGCGCAAATATCATGACGCGTGCGCTGATGATTTTTGGTCAGGGCGCGATGCGTTGCCATCCCTATCTTTATGAAGAATTTCAGGTGCTGGCGGAGCAGGGTGATGAAGCGCTGGTTAAATTCGACAAGCTGCTGTTCAAGCATGTCGGCTTTAGTGTCAGCCGTTTTCTGCGCATGGTCAAACTCGGATTTCTGCCGCGTACTGCCGCAACACCGACCGATGTCTCTGTATTTTCACAGCCGTGGTTTCAGCGCATCACTCGCTTCAGTGCAATTCTCGCTGTCACTGCCGACGTTGGTTTGCTGATCATGGGCGGAAGACTCAAGGTGCGCGAAATGTTATCGGCGCGTCTCGGCGATGTACTCTCGCAATTGTTTATCGCCAGCAGCATTTTGAAATATCACGCCGCGCTACCGGCTGATCCAGTCAATGACCTGCATGCCGAATATGCATTGCGCCGTAGCTTTATCGCACTGCAACGTTCACTGCTGGCGTTCTACGATAATTTTCCGGTGCGTTGGGTCGGCAGTTTGTTGCGTCGTCTCGCCTTTCCGCTGGGCCTGCCCGTCGATCACGGCAGCGACCGTCTCGTGCGCGAACTGGGCAAGGCCATCATGCAGGAGCAGAGCGTGCGTACGGCGCTCAGCGAATGTTGTTATCGCACACTCGATGAAGATGATGCGAGTGGCAGGATCGAGGCGGCGTTTCTTTTATTGCGTGAAATTGAAGAGCCGTTGCTGGCGATTCGCAAGGCGGCGCGCAAAGGTACGATCAAGGGCGATACATTTGCCGATCAGGTCGAGCAGGCTGTGGCGCAGGGGATGGTGTATCCGTCGCAGCGCGAAGCGTTATTGCATTATGAAATTTTGCGTCGAGAGTGTTTGTATACCGATGTCTTCGATCGCGAGTTGGATACGGTGCAGGGGTATGCGTAACATCCGGCTGTAATCACAGATGCGGTTGCCAATTGCCGTGTTACGTATGAGCATGGCGGACCGAGACAATCAAAAAACTTATCTCTAGGAGTTGATACATGGATCTTTCACGCGCGTCTGCCCTGGTCACGGGCGGCGCCGGCGGTTTCGGCGAAGCAACAGTGCGTCGACTGGTCGCCGCTGGCGCCAAAGTGGTCATCGCTGATCTCGATGCCACTCGCGGTCAGGCACTGGCGGAGAAACTTGGTGGCAACGTCCGCTTCGTCAAAACCGACGTGTTGAGCGAAGAGTCGGTGGCAGTCGCCATCGCGACCGCCACGGCCATGGCTCCGCTGCGTGTGACAGTCATCGTGCACGGCGGTCCCGCTGCCAGTAAACGCATTATCGGACGCGACGGCAAACGTTACGATCTGGCGACATTCCGCCGCACGGTCGACATTTTCCTGACCGGTACCTTCAACGTGCTGAGCCAGGCTGCCGAAGCCATGGCCGCCAACGCGCCGGCAGATTCGGAACAGCGCGGCATCATTATCACCACGGCGAGTATCGCCGGCTTCGAGGGTCAGGTCGGCCAGTCCGATTATTCCGCGGCCAAAGGCGGCGTCATCGGCCTCAACCTGACTGCAGCGCGCGATCTCGCTCCCCTCGGCATTCGCATCATGTGTATTGCCCCCGGCACCTTCTTTACGCCCGCTTACGGCATGGAAGAAGCCGAAGCGCAAGCGAAGTGGGGCCCTGGCGTTCCCAATCCGCGGCGCATGGGTAGTGCCGACGAATATGCGCGTCTCGCGATGCACATCGTCGACAACGACTATCTGAACGGTGAAGTCATTCGTATTGACGGCGCCCAGCGTTTTAATATCCGCTAAGTCCCGCCACGGGCTCCATTCGGAGGCCCTCGGTTTTAATGGTGTCCCAGAGCCGATTTGAACGGCTGACCTGCCCCTTAGGAGGGGGCTGCTCTATCCAGCTGAGCTACTGGGACCTGGAGGGGTTTTACAATTGCGAGGCGGCGCAATTGTAACGGTCGGATCGACGCGAGGGAAATTATTGCGGGCGCGTTATGTAGGACGAGAAACCAGCGGTTCGGCATAACGCAGGTCGACGTCCCATGGAAAATGAATCCACGTTTCCTGCGTAAATTCGCGCTGAAAATGATCCGCCAATGATTTGCCTTTGGGCTTGGCGTAGATCGCGACGAATACTGCTTTCGGCAGCAACTCGCGTGCGATACGGGCGGTGGTGCCGGTATCGACCAAGTCGTCGACCAGCAGAAAACCTGCGCCGTCACCTTCCACCGATTTCAGAATTTTCGGCTCGCCCTGGCGATCATGGTCGTAGCTGGCAATGCAGATACTGTCGACCAGGCGCACATCGAGTTCGCGCGCAAGAATCGCTGCGGGTACCAGTCCACCGCGGGCGATGCCGATGACGCCGCGCCACGGCTGGTGAATCAGGCGATGCGCGAGCGCGCGCGTGTCGCGATGCAGCTCGTCCCAGCTGAGGTGATAAAGCGTGTTCGTTAAGGTCATTGCTGCGGCCTGTCCGGGCGACATCGACGAGGCCCGGCTCGATAAAAGATTCGAAAAGCTAACAGGTTTTGGAAGCGGAAAAACAAAGAGGCCGCGATTCTGCCGGATCGCGGCCTTTGCGTTCAAGCGGTGTTGCCGGCGTTATGCCGAGGTGATGGTGCGACCGGTCTGCATACGCTGCGTGGCACCCTTGTCGTTGTAGGTGCTGCCTTGGCCGGCGTTGCCGCTGAGGACGTCGAGCATGCGGCCGACCACGTTGCGTGTGCGCTGGCTGATCTGATCGTTGACGTTGCTGGCGTGCTGGCAGTCGCGCCAGAGTTCCGCCAGCTTGTGCCACATCCGCCCCAGCTCGGGTGAATCTTTCTCAACCTGGGCGAGGGCGGCGCCATCGTCATCGAAGCCTTGCTGCAAAAGCCAGCTCTGGCGTTCGCCGGTGTTCTGTTGCAGCGTCAGCAACAGTTGGCTTTTTTTGCCGAGCAGTTGCTCGAAGGCGGTGTAGTCACGCTGTTCGAGGATCTGGCGTTCCTGTTCGAGTAGCGCCAGGACCTGCCGGGAAATTTGATCGGCGTTGTGCAGGGAGCTGAGCAGCGGCGACCAGTCGATGCGGGGTGGGTGGGTCGTGGTTGATTGATGAGCCATAGGGTCCTCCGGGTTCCCGGCGGGCTGGCTCAACGGCACGACGGGTGCGGCCTATTGAAACAGATCGTCGAGGTTCAACAGTTTGTCGGCGACTACCAGATCGTCGACGCTATATTCGCCGCTGGCGAGAGCAGCCTTGATTTGCGCAACGCGTTTTTCGTTGACGTCGGGCAGCTTCTGGATCTTTTCTTCCAGCGCTTTCACAGCCTGCGCATTGCTGCTGAGGCTGACGCTATCAACCGCGGCCTTGGCCGTCGTGCCCGGCTGCGGCGTCGCCACGTCCGGTTTGGCTTGTTGTGCCGGTGTTTTGGCAGCATTGTCGGCGTTGGTGCGCAGCGTTTGCTCGGGGGGCAGCGAGCCGCCGGAGCCTTTGATTGGATTGACCATGTCGAATACCGAGTCGCAATTGGTGGAGTCTCACCGAGGTTATCGGCTGACTTGCCGGGGACTTTAGGCCCCACATAGACGGAACTCCAGTTTTTTGCAAATCACTTCAACAATTGTCCGGCGCACCGCCATTTTCCAGCGCTGCCTACATCGATACGGCCACTTGGCCAGCCTCCGTTACCT
>JBEVMI010000280.1:0-5526 GCA_040508685.1 Spongiibacteraceae bacterium | reverse complement strand
GCCTGCGCCGGAGTTGTCGGCGCCGATTGCCGATGCCGTCGAGCCGGCGCGCCCGAACACTTCTGTTAGTGCCAATGTGATGCCATTGGCGACGGCCCGCGCTGCACGACCCACACGCATGGTCGAACCGCTGCAAACCTTTGCCGAACCGCGTCCGTTTGCCGAGCCGGTGCGAGCGCTGCGCATGCCGCTGCCGCCCATCGCCGAAGCACCTCCGGTATTCGAAGTTGAAGTCACTCCTGCTCCCGTGGTTCGTGCGCCGGTACAGCCTGCACCCGTAAAACCTCCACCGGTAATTACGCCCGCCGTTATCGAGCCGGCGCCAGTTGTTGAGGATGAAATTGACTCCACAACAGAAGTGGCGACGCCGACTCCGCCGGTGTGGGCCGCCAATGGTCGGCCGCAATGGGCGCAACAACCGTTCGAATGTCTGCTGTTCAAGTCCGGCGGTTTGACGCTGGCGGTGCCGCTGGTGGAGCTGGGCAGCATCTATCCGCTGGAAGAGGGCGATATCACCGGGATATTCGGCCAGATCGACTGGTTCCTCGGTTTGATGCGCACCAAATACGGCAATGTGCGCGTGGTCGACACGGCGCGGGTGGTGATGCCGGAGCGTTACCGGGACGAAATGGCCGCGGCTTATCACTTCGTATTGACGCTGGATGGTTCCGATTGGGGATTGGGTATCGACGCCATTGCCGGCACGACATTGCTCGACCCGGAAGCAGTGCGCTGGCGTGGCGATCGCAGCAAACGGCCGTGGCTGGCCGGCACCGTCGTCGAAAAAATGTGCGCGCTGCTGGATGTCGCGCAACTGCGTTACATGTTCAACCAGCTCGACCGCAAACGCGGCGAGCGTCCGCGGTGAGTGCTGCGCACCGATCGCGTTATGCCCGGTCAGCTGTCTGCCTGGTGTACATGGCGCAACTGACCGCCTGATCTATAGTTAGGTCGGTTTTATTCAACTATTCCGCTTCACAGGCAGACTCCATGGCAATCAAGACCTCTAAAAACGCCGAAGACCCGATGTTGCAATGGGTCACCTTTCGCCTCGCCGGCGAAACCTATGGCATCAACGTCATGCAGGTACAGGAAGTGCTGCGGTATACCGAGATTGCGCCGGTACCGGGTGCGCCGTCTTATGTATTGGGCATCATCAATTTGCGCGGCAATGTCGTCACCGTGCTGGATACGCGCAATCGTTTCGGCCTGATGCCGGCGGAAATGACCGAACAGTCGCGTATTGTCATCATCGAAGCCGCCGCCAAACACGTGATCGGGATTCTGGTCGATGCAGTGGCCGAAGTGGTTTATCTGCGCCAGTCCGAAATCGAAACCGCGCCGAATGTCGGCAATGAAGAGAGTGCAAAATTCATTCAGGGCGTCTGCCACAAAAACAATGAATTGCTGATTCTGGTCGATCTCGACAAACTGCTTACCGATCAGGAATGGGCTGACCTCGACGACTAGGCTTCCCCTAACATCGTCGCTTAAGGGATTTGTCGCTTCTACATGAAAGAGTGGGCTCTCGAAAACCTCGAATGGTTGCTGGCGCTGGGCGTACTGCTCGGCGTAATTGCTATCGCTCTGACGGTAGTACTGTGGCGCGTGCTGCGGCAGCAGCGAGAGGCGCTGGATTTGCTGGAAGTGCGTTTTGGCACGTTGCAGGAACAATCGCAACGCGAATTGCTGGCGATGGGTCAGCGTGTGATCGAAGCCGAAAAAAGCGTGCGCCGTTTCAACGAACGCATCGAAGCGCTGGAAGCGGCGACACCCGCGGTGGAACGTTACGGCCAGCTTGGATCGCTGCTGGCCGGTAAACTCCTGGCCGGCGACACCGAAACGGCTTCCGCAGCGGAGCTGGCATTGAAATCTCTTTTGCAGCGCGGCAAATCTGAATAGCAGCGTGCTCAGGCCGGTTCCCAACCCGCCGGTTTTTTCCCCTGAATCCGATACGCGAACGACAGCACCTGTGCGATACACAGGTAGAGCGTCTCCGGAATTTCATCGCCCAGATCGACTTCCTGCAACAGCGCCAGCAGCGGTGCGTTTTCAAATAACGGCACGCCGTGCTGGCGCGCCAGCGCGATGATCTGCTCGGCGATATCGCCGCTGCCTTCGGCGCTGACTATTGGCGCGCGTTTGCCGTCGTAGCTGAGAGCAACTGCCTGCTTTTCCTGATGGTCATTTTTTTGTTCTGCGTCGCTCACTGCGTTCTCTCAATAAAAGTCAGGAGTGGGTGTCGACCAGTCGCTGCATTATCAGGCCGGAGCGCTCGGGCGCTATGCCGTGGCGGCATTGCATGTCGGTGACATTGACGCCGACCGCTTCCAGCCCTTCGCGCAGCGTGGTGAGTTCGCGCTGTACGGTGCGATGGGTCTCTTCCTGTTCGGCCCACAATGTCGCGGCGACGCTGTGTTCGATGACCGACAATGTCGCCGACAGCTTGCCGAGTTCATGCAAATCGAACCCGAGTTGCACCAGCCATTGTTTTTTGCGTTTGTCTTCGACCTTGGGCGCATGTTCTTCGATGCGCACCTGAATGCGATCGTAACCGTGCTGGGTGCGCACCGGTAATTCCATCACCCAGGTGGGTACCGTCGGTGCAGCGTCGGCGCCGGTGTGGCGACTCGCGACGGCATCGAGCTGATGCAGATGGATGCGCGACAGTCCCGCTTCCAGCATCTTGCCCAATTGCTGCAATAACACCTCGGCGCTGTTATCGGCAACGTTCGCCGATGGCGGTGTGTTGTCCGTGCGCGACAGCGGCTTTTGATAAACCATGTCGACGTCGGCAGCCAGATCGATGCCGTGACTGGCCGGCGCTGCGTTGGTCGCGGAGGTTGATGCACGACTTTTCAACAACGTCAGCAGCAAGGTGATTTGCGCCTTGATATCGGTGCCGAGCACACGCGGCAGCGCCCGCGGATTTTCCAACCCGGCGGCGCGCGCGGTGGCGGTATTGGCTTCAAAAAAACTGCCGCTGTCCCGCATCGCGCGTTTGAGGGCTTCCGGCTGCTGCAGCTGTTTGGGCGTCGGCAGCGATTGCCAGAGATTGAGAATGGTGCGCGCCAGGGCCGGCGGCATCTGCGACTGCTGCTGGGGTGCAATCAGCGCCCGCAGTACCGGCAGCAGTGCCGTCAGCGGTTGCTGTCGCGGCAGGTTCTCGCGCACCAGTGCAGGAATTTCCCGTAACGCCTGCTGCCGCAGATTCAGCTGTGGCGGCGCCGGCGATGAAAGTGAAGTGGTCTGGGCGCGTGTCACGGCCGCACTGGCAGCGGCGTTTGCGGCTGCGCCCACTGCGCCACCGGCGGTGCTGGTGATGCCGCCGGCAGAAGCTGAGGGCGTATTCGTTGTAGTGGCGAGCGCACTGCGCAAGATCAGTTCGTTGCGGCCGCTGACCTGGATTTTGACCGTTGCGGCTGCCGGCAGTGGCAGCGGACTCATCACGTCAAAGGTTTTGCCTTGCCACTGCAGCGCGACACGAAATAGCGCGGTTGAGGTCTGGGCCTGCGCTATCTGCAACAGCGGCAGGTTGGGCGGGGCGACATCGCTTCGCGCTGGTGGCGCGGCAGCGGTCAGCGGTGGCGCGGTGGCCGGAGGGTTTGTTTGCGTAGCGGTCGGCGCCGTCGTCAGGGTCAGTAGTGTCGCCGGGATCACCACTGCGGGAGCTGCCGGTCTGGCTGTGCCTGTCGCAACGGGTGGGGCTGGAGCAGCAGGTGTGGCTGCAGGCGACAATGGCAATGTGCTGGTGCCGGAAGTGGTGCCCGTGCTGCCGAGCAATAGCGGCGAGCTGCGCATAACGACCGCTTCGATGACCTGCGGGCGCAGCAATTCCCTCGGCAGCCCCTGCAGCGATGTGGCGGGAATCGGCGTGCCGGTGGTGATGCCGGAGCCGATCGTGGGGCCTGCTGTGGCCGGTCCTGCCGGAATTTCCATGGTCGCCCGGTCCAAGTCTTCGTTTGAAAGTTAGGCTGAGTATAATGCCCGCGCCCTGACGGCGGTTTACCTACGCCCGAATCCTCTGCCCCGAGCATCTTTCTTGTCTGCCCATTCATCGCCCAGCGCCGAAATGCCCTTGCTTGAGCTGCGCCAGTTCGCCTGCGAGCGCGACGATCTGCCGCTGTTCGCACCGGTCGATCTGCGTGTAAATACGGGCTCAATCGCGCTGCTGGAGGGCCCCAATGGCGTTGGCAAAACCTCATTGCTGCGCACCATCGCGGGCTTAACCAGCCGGTATCGTGGCGAGATGTTCTGGCGCGGTCGGCCATTGCAGCGGGCACGCGTCGAATTCGCCAATGAAAGTCTTTACCTCGGTCATCACGCCGGGCTCAAGGCGGCGTTGAGCGCACGCGAAAATCTGCTGTGGTGGGCAAGTTTGCGTGGCGTCGATGCGCGGGCGAGCGCCGATGGCGCGCTGCAAAAAGTCGGTCTTGCCGGGTATGAAATCAGCCCGTGTTATCAGCTGTCGGCGGGGCAGCAGCGCCGCGTCGCGCTGGCACGTCTGTTTTTGCTTGATGTGCCGCTGTGGATTCTCGACGAACCGTTCACCGCGATCGATAAACACGGCGTTGCCGAACTGGAAAGCTGGCTGGTCGCGCACGCCGATCGCGGCGGTGCCGTGTTATTGACGACGCATCAAGCGCTGTCGATAACGCGACCGCTATTAAACGTTGCGCTGAATACCGCGGTAGAAGAATCCATGGATGAATTCGTCGATGACCGCTGAGCGTGAATTGTCGGCCTTCGGTGTCATCGCGGCGTTGATTCGCCGCGACGTGCAGATCGCGCTGCGGCGGCGTGCGGAAATGGCCAATCCGCTGCTGTTTTTCCTGATGGTTTGCACGCTGTTTCCGCTCGGCATCGGCCCGGAGCCGACCCGCCTGGCGGCACTCGCGCCCGGCGTTATCTGGGTGGTCGCGTTATTGGCCTGCCTGCTGGCGAGCGACGGTTTGTTCCGCAGCGATTACGACGACGGCAGCCTCGAACAGATGCTGCTGAGTCCCGCGTCGCTGTATTTGCTGGCGCTGGCAAAAAGCATCGCGCACTGGCTGATAACCGGATTGCCGCTGGTGGTGATGTCGCCGTTGATGGCGGTGCTGCTGCAATTGCCCAGTGCGGCGATGCCGACGCTGGCGCTGAGTCTGTTGCTGGGTACGGCGGTGCTGAGTTTGATCGGTGCAATCGGCGCCGCATTGACCGTGGGGTTACGCCGTGGTGGCCTGCTGATTGCGCTGATTGTGCTGCCGTTATACATCCCGGTATTGATTTTTGGCGCCAGCGCCGTGCAGGCTGCCGCCGATGGTTTCAGCAGCGCCGGCCAGCTCGCCGTCCTCGGCGCGCTGCTGGCGCTGGCAATGCCGCTGGCGCCCCTGGCCGTGGCAGGCGGATTGCGCGTCAGCGTCGACAACTGAGTGCGAGGGCTCCTTGTTAACGGGCCCTAGAGCGCTGCACTGATTGCCGCGCTGATCGCGACCAGCCCGCCGGCCACCCCGCACATGAATAACACCATGGCGCCGAGCCGAC
>JBEVMI010000270.1:0-4367 GCA_040508685.1 Spongiibacteraceae bacterium | reverse complement strand
AGGTAAGCCTCAACGGCACCGGTGAATGCCGGCATCAGCCCCTCGACAATGGTCTGAAACAGGTCCGAGTAATAATCGACTAGAGCCACAACCTCACCCACATAAGGAATATATTGAGTCAGTGAGTAAATTGTTCCCGCAAACGTACGCACCATGCGCACCCACGACATCATGGTCGTCAATTGCGCGACAGTAATCTGATTTGCAATCATTGCGCGATTGGATAGCGCCTGGAAGTTGTAGCTCTGCGCCACCGTCGCGGCCGCACTGTACGCAGCCGCATCAGCGGTATTTTGTAGACGGGTGGACTCGTTGGAAATCTTGTAGGCGCTGTAGACGTACTGGACGACCATCGCCAATGCAAACAGAAGGACCGCGACATACGGCATCACACTTCCTTGTGCGCTCTTCATTAAAAGCCCCTGACAACAAACCTTCCGGCCAAAATATAAAAATCCTGCATAGTAAAATACACAGGTCTAATAATTGGATACTTATGTATTAACCTGGTTAATCCGGATGCACACAAACCCGAGAATTTGCACGCACCCAAATCATCACCTATTCACGACGCCTTACCGAGTAGCGTGGACAATGTGAGCATGTCCTTGCGTTGCCCGTGAATGGTTACCCACCGCCACCAGCCGCCTGGACCTCGTTGCCGCCGTTATAACTGCCGAGGTTGCGATCGACATTGGCCTCGCTAGCAGCCTGATCAGCAGCGCTTTGAGCTGCATCTTTCGCGTCACCCCCATTTTGACCAGAAACCTCTTGTGCAAGACCTGCAACCTGATTGCGAATGGTCTGACCGAACATCTTGAAGGTGCCGATAGCAGCAACCGCAATCAGCGCCACGATGATGATGTATTCAGTCATACCTTGGCCGAGCTGACGCAGTTTTTGCGCCTGTAGATGCTTGGTAACCATAGTGATATCCCTATTTAAAAGATAAAAATCTACCCATTGCGGGCAGCCAATAAAAAGGGGGAGATAAGCACGGAAAATAGCGAAGAGATTTCATCACTGGCGCCAATCCTTTAGCCCAACCCTCCTCTTACCCTGCGCTACAAGTCAGCAACGCGTAGGAAATATATCAATGTTTGTCCAACTCAAATATTGATATCTATCACAATATCATCACGAAGCATTATGGATTTCTATTTCCGGCACAATCCAAATTTCTTCAGCGGAAGAATTTCAGCATTTGATCAGACGTTTTCTAAAGTTGGCAATCATTGGGCTGCTGGTGCCTCAATGTGGGCTGACGAAAGACGTAGACGTCAAAAGAAGCCACGACCACCCTGCGATTACACGATATCCAGACTCGCATATCGTTCGTTATGAGACATCGGATTTCAGACAGATAGACATGCTCTCTGGCGTTTCTTTTTACACTGAAGGAAACGACGGGAAAATCGTACACCCCCGAAAAAAAATGGCGGGGGAAATCATACTGCCCCTCCTCACAGCGCCTTATAAATGATCCCCGGACTGCACTGCACCATCGAGAAAAACTGCGTAACGTCAGTCAATCCTTCAGATGCACCCAGAATTAAATAGCCGCCCGGCTTCAACGTGCCATGAATGCGGCGGAGGATGTCCATCTTGCGTTCACCGGAAAAATAAATGAGCACGTTGCGGCAAAACACGATATCGAATTTGCCGAGGCTCAGATAACTGTCGAGAAGATTCAGCGCTTGAAAACGTACACGCTGCGTAATGTCACGTTTGACGCGATAACGGTCGTTACCGGCTTTTTCGCCTCCTATTTTCTCAAAGAAGCGCTGCAACCGCTCCTGCGACAATCCGCGCCCCAGCGAGAGCTGATCATATTCGGCGCTTCTACAGGCATCCAGCATCTGGCGCGACAGATCGGTAGCGATAATTTCTACCGGCTGGCGCAGCACGCCGAGATTCGCCATCCGGTATTCGTCCACGCACATGCTGATCGAATAGGGTTCCTGGCCCGACGAACACGCCGCCGACCAGATGCGCAGCGGCCCGCGTGCAGCCTTCTGCAATTCGGGCAGCAGCCGCTCGCGCAGAATGGTGTAGGGATGTACATCGCGAAACCACAGCGTTTCGTTGGTGGTCATCGCATCGATCACGGCTTCGCGCAGCGGGCGCTGCGAGATCAATTGCAGGCGCGAAGTCAGTTCCTGCAAATCGGCAATGCCGTTATCGGCCATCAATTTGTTGAGGCGGCTGCTGACGAGGTACTGTTTGTTGTCGCCCAACACAATGCCGCAGGCTTTCTCGAGAAAGCTGCGAAATTCTTCGTAATGGATACGCTCTGGAGCACGGCTGGCCGGACCCGCAGGTGGTTTTATCATTGGCGATCCAATCTCAGACGAACGACATCAATCGGCGTTTCCGGTGGCGCGGATACGTTCGGCGACCACGGCGGCCAGACTGTCCGGATTGAACTTGGGCAGGAATTGGTCGGCGCCAACCTTTTTGACCATCGCCTGATTGAACACGCCGCTGAGCGAGGTGTGCAGCAGAATAAACAACCCGTTCATACGCGAATCGTGGCGCACTTCCGCAGTCAGGGTGTAACCGTCCATCTCCGGCATTTCAATATCGGAGATCATCATCAGGAATTTTTCGCTGACACTTTCGCCATTGTCGGCAAGCGACATCAGATAGTTGAGCGCCTGTTTACCGTCGTTGAGCAGCGTAGTCTCGCAGCCGATCGATTCGACACAACGTTTGATCTGCTTGCGGGCGATCGCGGAGTCATCGACGATCAGCACATGTTTGGCAACCGCCGCCTGGCTCACGGCCTCGGTGATAACCCCGGCCGATACCTCTTCGACCGGAGGTGATACTTCAGCCAGAATTTTTTCGACATCGATGATTTCAACCAGCTTGCCATCGACCTCAGTCACCGCGGTCAGGTAATTGTCGCGACCGGCACCCTTGGGCGGCGGATGAATCGCGCCCCAGTTCATGTTGACGATACGTTCCACCGAACGCACCAGGAAACCCTGCGTGGCGCCGTTGTATTCGGTGATGATGACGAAGCTGTTGGCGATGTCAGAGATCGGCGCCTTGCCAATCGCCAGCCCCAAATCCATGACGGAGATAGTGCCGCCGCGGATATGCGAGATGCCGCGCACCACCGAGCTGCTGTGCGGCAGCACCGTCAGGCCCGGGCACGGCAACACTTCGCGCACCTTGAAGACGTTGATGCCATAAACCTGTTTGCCGTCGAGCTTGAATAACAGCAGCTCCAGCCGGTTCTGTCCGACCAATTGCGTCCGACTATTGACGCTGTCCATTACTCCGGCCATAACGCCTCGCCTCTATTGCAGCGCACTTCGTAACGGAAGCTGCTGATTATCAATCGAATTTTTTGCGGTCGTGGCGCGAATCCCGCTGCGCTCCGGACACCGGCACATGAATTGCCTGTCAATGGCCAACAAGGGCCAAAGGCAAAATGTCGCCACCCCTGAGCAAACACCTACACAGCATAGGCCAAGATATTTATGGGTCGAGGAATTTTGCGCGCTTTCTATCTGCTGCCAGCGCTGCTCGGTGTCGCAGCAGCTCAGGCGCTCGATCACAACGGGCTACGGCAAAACGTGGAAGCTTTTGTGCAGTCGCAGATTCCGGTGCTGCAAAACCGCTACGGGCGCACTAGCCGGATCGAATTTGCGCTGGTGGCAATGGATCCGCGCCTGAACCTGCCCGACTGTTCGCAACCCCTCGCTCTCGCGATCAAAGAGCAGGCGAACATCACCTCTCGCCTCAACATTCAGGTGAGCTGTAACACCGGTATGGGCTGGAATGTGTTCATTCCGGTGGATGTCGCGATCTATTTGCCGGTCGTCAGTGCCAATGGGCTGCTGGCGCGCAATACCACTCTCGCGGCGGGTGATATTCAAATGACCGAAACCGACATCACCCGGATCAACGGCCAGTATCTGACACGGGCGCAGGATGCCGTCGGCCTCAGCCTGAAACGCCAGCTGAATCCCGGCACCGCGATCACCAGCGATCTGCTGTCGCAGCCGATCCTGATCAAACGGGGTGACTCGGTGACGATTACCGCGGAAAGCGATGGCCTCAGCGTAAAAATGCCCGGCGTCGCGATGAGCGATGGTCGCCGCGGCGAGCAGATCCGGATCAAGAACAACAACAGCGCCAAAATCGTCGACGCACGGGTAGTTGAGGCCGGCCAGGTGACCGTATCGATGTAGCAGACGCGGCTGAAAACCAAGAGGATATCGATCGCCTGGCGATGTGATTTGCAAAAAACTGGAGTTCCGTCTATGTCGGGCCTAAAGTCCCCGGTAAGCCAGCCGATAACCTCGGTGAGACCCCACCAATTGCGACTCGGTATTCGACATGGTCAATCCAAT
>JBEVMI010000221.1:0-4805 GCA_040508685.1 Spongiibacteraceae bacterium | reverse complement strand
TCGCTGACGCGGACCATGGTGTGCAGATATTCCATGATGATCACTCGCAAAAATAAAACGCGAAGCCATGTTAGCACCGGCGGCGATTTTCTTGCTCCGGCGGCAGGGCGGGGCGCAGACTATGCGCACCATTACGTTTTCAATGATGATCGAAAACCGTGACAACGGAAGCGGAACCCCCCATGAATTCTCCCCGACTGACCCATCTGGACGCCGCTGGCCGCGCCAGTATGGTCGACGTGACCGACAAGGCCGTGACGCAGCGCGAGGCCACTGCCGAAGCCTTTATCCGAATGTTGCCGGCAACCCTGCAATTGATTGTTGCGGGTGGCCACAAAAAAGGCGATGTGTTGGCGGTGGCGCGCATCGCCGGTATTCAAGCCGCAAAAAAGTGTTCGGATCTGATCCCGCTGTGCCACCCGCTGTTGCTGACCGGTATCAAGGTCGAATGTGAGCCGGATGCCGACGCCAGCGGGGTGCGTATTCGCGCCACCTGCAAACTGGCGGGGCAAACCGGCGTCGAGATGGAGGCGCTGACCGCGGCGTCGGTGGCCGCGCTAACGATTTACGACATGTGCAAGGCTGTCGATCGCGGCATGGAAATCGGCAATGTGCGCGTGCTCGAAAAACACGGCGGCAAGTCCGGCAGCTGGCTCGCTGAAGGCGGGGTGGCGCAGGTATGATTACGGTCAGGTTTTTTGCACGCATCCGTGAACAGCTCGCTACCACCGAGCTGCAATGGCCTGCGATCGCCACGGTCAGCGAGCTGGTGGCGGATCTGGCGCACGAACGCGGGCAAGCCTGGGCTGAGGCCCTGTTGGCGCCGCAGATCATCGTCGCGATCAATCAGCAGGTCGCAAATCGTGACAGTGTTATTGTCGATGGCGATGAAGTGGCGTTTTTTCCGCCGGTGACGGGAGGTTGAAGTCATGAGCTCACGTTTCGCCGCGGTATCGGTACAGTCGGCAGATTTTGATCCGGGTATTGAAATTGCCAGGCTCGGCACTTCGGCCGATGTCGGTGCCGTCGCGACCTTTGTCGGTTTGGTGCGCGGTGTCACTACGCCGGGGCAAGAACCCGCGGTCACGGCGCTGGAGCTGGAGCACTATCCCGGCATGACCGAACGCAGCATCGCCGATATCGTCGAGTTGGCCGAGCAGCGCTGGACGTTGGGTGCCGTGCGGGTCATTCATCGCATCGGCCGTCTGGCAGTCGGTGATCGCATCGTCTTTGTCGGTGTTTCGAGCCGCCATCGAGGCGACGCATTTGCGGCCTGCGAGTTCATCATGGATTATCTGAAAACGCGGGCGCCGTTCTGGAAAAAGGAATGGAATGCGCGCGATGAAGCGCACTGGGTTGATGCGCGCGACACTGATCACACGGCGGCGGCGCGCTGGTCATAAGCGGGGTAAGTCATTATTTTGTTCCACTTATTTAGCGGTACCTTTATTATTCGTCAGCTTGTATCACTCATATTCGACTGACGTAAACAGGAACAAAAATGACATTCGATCGTTTGCAGTTGCGTAATGCGTTCGGCAGATTTGCCACCGGCGTGTGCGTCATCACGGCCAACCCGGAAGGTTTCGATCCGCTCGGCATGACTATCAATTCGTTTTCGTCGGTGTCGCTCGACCCGCCGCTGCTGCTGTGGAGCCTGCAGAACGACTCCGAATGTGTGCCGGCTTTCAATGCTTCCAAACGGTTTGCCGTAAATATTCTGACCAGCGAGCAGCGCGAGTTATCCAAACAATATGCGCGCAAGGGCGAACACACGCTGCAGCCGGATCATTTTCGCATCGGCGCAACGGGCCTGCCGATCCTGTGCGACACGCTCGCCAGTTTTGAGTGTGAGCTGTGGCAGAGTTATGAGGGTGGCGACCACGTGATTCTGGTCGGCAAGGTGTTGGCGGTAGAGCACGGTGGCGAAGCCAAGCCGCTGCTGTTCTTCAGTGGTGCCTATCAGGACATTCAGTAATGAAGCAGGATATCCAGTAATGAATTTTTGCAGCAACTGCGGTAAAGCGGTCGAGCAACGCATCCCCGATGGCGATGATCGACCGCGTTATATTTGTTCCAGTTGCAGCATGATTCACTACCAAAACCCGCGCATCGTGGTGGGTTGTATCGCGACCCATGAAAGCAAAGTATTGCTGTGTCGTCGCGCCATCGAGCCGCGCCACGGATTCTGGACGCTGCCGGCCGGTTTTATGGAAAATGGCGAGACGACGTTGCAGGGCGCGGTCCGGGAAACCTGGGAGGAGGCCCGCGCACGGGTGGCCAACGAAAGTTTCTATCGCATGTTCGACCTGCCGCACATCAGCCAGGTTTATATGTTCTATCGCGCCGAGCTGGTCGACGGCGAATTTGGCATCGGCCCCGAAAGCCTGGAGTCGGCATTGTTCGACGAGGCTGATATTCCCTGGCACCACATGGCGTTTCCGGTTGTCGTCGAAACACTGCGCGAATTTTTTGAAGACCGCAAAACCGGGGACTTTCCGGTACGGACAGCCGGCTTGCCGCCGCACTGGCATCAATGGTGGGAACGGCAGACCTGAAACGATGGCGCTGTTTCAGTCGGGCTGCCAGTCGCCGCCGAGAAAAATAATCTCCGCGGATTGTTGATCTCCCTGCAAGCGGGTCAGCGCACTGCGCGCTTGCTGCAGATAGTGCGTCGCTTCTTTTTCGAACAACCCCTCACCGCCGCTGTACAGCGCGCGCGCCAGATGGCGATCGGCATCGTCGATCCGCTGTTGTTCGAGATAACACTGACCCAGGCGCAGATACACGAACGGGTTGCCAACCGTTTTCGGACAAAACAGTGCGGAGCGCAGCGCTTCGATACCGGCGCCGAAATTGCCTTTGGCAAAATAGCTGTCGCCGATTGCGGTCAGTACCCAGCCGCTGGCTTCGAACTGGGTTTGCGGTTTCGGGATCAGTGTCCACGCCTGATAGAATCGCCGCAGAGCCTGTTCGTAATCGCCGCCATCGTAAATTCGATAGCCGTCAGCGCAGAGCTGGCGCACACGTTTGTCGAGCGTCGGTTCGAGCTGCGTGTCGGCGGCATCGATAGCGGAGGCGTGGTTGGCGGGAAATGGTTCGCGAGAGGACATGGCTTCGGACAACCAGCGGCAAAGCTTGCAGTCTAGCGCGAGCCCGGCACCAAGCAAATAATCACGGCGGCACGTCTTATTTTCGATAGTGCGCTGCTCACAAAATAACCAGGGACTCCTGCGCTTGGATATCACGTTAATCGGGTTTGTTTGTGCTGCTTTGTTGCTGGTTGTCTGGCTGTGGACATTGCGGTTGCGCCTGCGCGAGCAGGAGCACGGGCGGGAAGTGTCAGCATTGCTGCAACAGGCCCTGCAGAGTCAGGTCGCAACGGAAGTTGAATTGCGGCTACTGCAGCAACGCTTCGAGGAGGAAAAACAATCGGCGCTGGCGCAGATAGCACAGCGCGACCAGCGCCTCGATCAAGAATACGCCGTGGAGTCATCGCTGCGCTCCGAGCTCGCCGCACTGCAATCCACCTTGCGATTGAGCGAGCGTGTCGCAACGGAAAAATTGCAGCTGCTGGCCGATGCCAAGCAGCAACTGACGCGCGAATTCGAATTACTCGCGGGGAAAATTTTCGAGGAAAAGCAGGAGCGTTTTTCCAAGCAGAGCAAAGAAAATCTGGAGGGCACGCTGAATCCATTGCGCGAACAGCTCACCGAGTTTCGCAAACGTGTCGATGATGTATATGACCGCGAAACCCGCGACCGCATGTCGTTGCGTACCGAGCTGGGTCATCTCAAAGAACTGAATCTGCGGATGAATGATGAAGCACTCAAACTCACTCGTGCGTTGAAGGGCGAAACCAAAACCCAGGGGAACTGGGGCGAGGTGATATTGGAGCGCGTGCTGGAGGAGTCCGGTTTGCGCAAAGGCCACGAATACGAAACCCAGCTGGCGATGCGCGACGATAGTGGCAAGCGGCGTTATCCCGATGTCGTCGTGCGACTGCCCGACAATAAAGATATCGTCATCGATGCCAAGGTTTCCCTAGTCAACTACGAACGTTATTGCAACGCGATTGAAGAAGTCGATCGACAACTGGCTTTGCGCGAGCACATTGCTTCCATGCGAGCCCACATCAGTGGGCTGAGTGCCAAGGATTACGAGAATCTCGAAGGCGTTCGCAGTCTGGATTTCGTGCTGATTTTCGTGCCTATCGAAGCCGCTTTCCTGACGGCTTTCGACGCTGACCCGGCGCTGTTTCGCGATGCCTACGAAAAGAACATTCTCGTGGTCAGCCCCACCACGTTATTGGTCACGCTGCGCACTGTGCAGACGATCTGGCGTTACGAGCGGCAGAACGCCAATGCGGAGCGTATCGCCAAGGAGGCGGGCAGCATTCACGATCAATTCGCGTTAGTGCTCGATGCGCTGGAAAGCATGGGCAAACATCTCGACAAATCGCGTGAACAATACGAGTTGACCTTCAATCGATTTGCGCGAGGTAAAGGTAATCTGGTCAAGCGCGTCGGCGATCTCGCCAAGCTTGGCGCGAAAACCAAAAAGAGCCTGCCGGAAAATCTGCTGACTGCAGCCGATGACGAAACTGAATTACTCGACGTCGATGAACCTATAGAGATGGACGCGGACCCGACCGAGCCTTCGGTCTGACATCCTTATTCAAATCCACGGCATTCGAATTTATTATTAACAGGAGCAGGCAATGGCATTCCCGAAAATCGGTAATCTCGCCCCGGCATTTTCGTTGCTGAATCAGGATGGTGAAAAAGTCAGCCTGAAAGACTTTC